>JACCZP010000178.1 GCA_013695885.1 Thermoleophilaceae bacterium
GGTCGGTGCTCGCACCACCGGCCATGGCCTACATGGCCGCCGTCCGGGCACGACTCCCAGGCCGAGCGGCGCTGCTGATCGCCGACGGGCGGATCGAGGCCGTGATGGCCCACTGGCTGCTGGTGGGCCCTCGCCTCGTGTCCGCCGTGCATCGCGCCGGAGGTCGCGTGTTCGTCTGGACCGTGGACGACGCGGAGCGAATGGCCCGGCTCTCGGCCCTGGGGGTCGACGGCGTGATCACCAACGACCCGCGCCTGTTCGTCGCCTCCCTGGGTTCGGATGAGAGTAATCCGGGAGGCCCAACCGCGCGCGGTGTGTGATCATGGTCCTATGGCCGACGGGGAGGAGACCTCCAGCCTGCTGCGACGCGTGCCCCTGTTCGCCGGGCTCGAGTCGGGTGCCATCGAGGACCTCGCCGCGATGGCCGTGCCCCGCTTCTACGCGGACGGCGAGGTGGTGTTCCGCGAGGGCGACACGGGCGATACCTGCTTCGTGATCCGCGACGGGGCGGTTCGGGTCACGCGGGCCCGCGCCTTCGACGGTCAGGCCATCACGCTGGCCGAGCTGCGCTTCGGTGAGCCCTTCGGGGAGCTCGCCATGTTCGGCGGGGAGACGCGGTCGGCCACCGTAGAGGCGCTCGAGGACACCCGCGCCGTGGCGCTGCTGGCCGCCGACATGAAGCGGCTGCTGGCCGCTCATCCCGAGGTGTCGCTGTCGATGCTCTCCGTGCTCGCCGCCCGAGTCCGGGCCGCCAACGAGATGGCCACCCGCCAGCGCTTCCAGACCGTGGCCGGCCGTGTGGCCGGCGCGTTGATCGCCCTTCGCCAGTCGCGCGAGCCCGACGGCGCGGACGGGAACGGAGAGACCGTGATCGCCGCGACGCAGTCGGACATCGCCCAGCTCGCGGGCTCCTCGCGGGAGAGCGCCAGCCGTTTCCTCGCCTCACTCGAGCGCGAGGGCATCGTCACCTGCGGGCGGGGGAAGGTCACGGTGCATGACCCCTCGGCGCTCCAGGGCTACATCCACTGAGGACGCCCGTCGTGAGATGGTGGAGCTCCAGCTGCGAGGGCGTGGAATCGTCGATGAGCGCGTCCTCTCTGCCATGGCCGAAATTCCGCGGGAGCGGTTCCTCCCCGAGAGCCGGCGTGGTCGCGCCTATCACGACGGTGCGGTGGACGTCGGCGAGGGTCAGACGATGTCCCAGCCGTGGATCGTGGCCGCCACCGCGTCGTTGCTCGAGCTGAGGGGGGACGAGCGCGTCCTGGACGTCGGCACCGGCTCGGGCTATGGGGCGGCCGTGCTCTCGCGCGTGGCGGCGGACGTGGTGTCGATCGAGGTCAACGAACGTCTGGCGGCGCGGGCGAGGGCGGCGCTCGACGAGCTCGGGTACCCGGTCGAGGTCCGCACCGGCGACGGATGCGCCGGGGCGCCGGACCGCGCGCCGTTCGGCGGTGTCGTGGTGGCCGCTACGGTCGAGGACCGCCCGCCCCCCGCGCTCCTCG
This sequence comes from Thermoleophilaceae bacterium, assembly GCA_013695885.1. Classification (GTDB taxonomy): domain Bacteria; phylum Actinomycetota; class Thermoleophilia; order Solirubrobacterales; family Thermoleophilaceae; genus JACCZP01. The sequence goes on from JACCZP010000178.1 coordinate 1,503, forward strand.
ACCAGCTCGCGCCGGGCGCCGCGCTCGTGTGCCCGGTGCGCCGCGACGGGGACGAGCGGCTGATGCGCTTCCGCGGCGGTCACGAGGAGGCGCTGTCGGCCGTGCGCTTCGTGCCGCTCGTCAGGAGCGCGGGCGCTTGAGCCGCGTCGAGCGGGAGTTCTCGGCCGGGGGCGTGGTGGTCCGTCGCTTCCGTGGACGGCCCTTCCTCGCCGCGGTCAGGCTGCGCCGCGGCACCGTGCTCGCCCTTCCCAAGGGTCACCCCGAGCCGGGCGAGGCGGCGGTCGACGCCGCGCGCCGTGAGGTCCGCGAGGAGACCGGCTTGGACGCCGAGCCCCTCGGCAAGCTCGACGACGTCCGATACTTCTACGTCCGCGACGGACGGCGCGTGCTGAAGATCGTGTCCTTCTTCCTGTTCCGCTACCGCTCGGGCAGCGTCCACGACCACGACGACGAGGTCGAGGGGGCCGAGTGGGTGCCGCTCGAGGAGGCGCCGAAAGCGCTCTCCTACGTCGGTGAGCGGCAGGTGGCGGCGCTCGCCGTGGCCCGGGCGGGCGCAGGCCAGGACGGCGCGGCGGTCGAGTAGTCTGGCCCGCCGTGATCGCCTTGAACTTCTACTCCCCGATGTTCGCCGACCAGCTCAAGCGTGGCCGCAAGACGGCCACCATTCGCCTGGGCGACAAGTCCGCCAAGTACCGCAAGGGCGAGGTCGTGCTCGTCACCGTGGGCTTCCAGCACGCACCGCGGGAGAAGATCTTCGAGGCCGTGATCGACGCGGTGGAGGTCAAGCGCGTGAACGAGCTCTCCCCGCGCGACGTCGAGCACGACAACCCGGAGTTCCGCCGGCTCGAGGAGACCGTCCACTTCCTCGAGCAGATCTACGGGCGCTCGGTCACTCACGAGGACACGGTGACCGTCGTGCGCTTCTCCCAGGTCTACGAGCCACCGTCGGAGATCTCCGAGCGCCTGCGGCCCGAGGCGCCCTCACAGAACTAGACGGCCGCGGTTCACGGCGCCCGACGAGGCCCGAGGTCTTCTTGGCGCTCGCTTAACGAGAGTGCCACATCCGGGGAGCGCCGATCCTCGAGAATCCCGTCGCTGGCACTCGCATTGCTAGAGTGCCAAAACGCAGTCTGTAACGTGTTCGACCAAGGAGGTTCATGTGAATCTCAAGCCCCTCGGCGATCGTCTGATCGTCAAGGTGGTCGAGGAGGAGGAGACGACCGCAAGCGGCATCGTCCTCCCCGACACCGCCAAGGAGAAGCCCCAGCGTGG
>JACCZP010000181.1 GCA_013695885.1 Thermoleophilaceae bacterium
CCCGGATGTCTCGCCGCAACTCGGCCTGGTCGTCCGACGGCACGGCCCGCTGTCGAGCGGTTGCATCCTTCTCGGCTTCGGGGACCCGGCTGGTCATGGGTGCGGCCTGAGGCTAATCGTCGCCTGAAGGGCGGGGGCCACCCCGATCCGTTAGCCGCTACGTGTCCACGGAACCGGGGGCACTCCACCAGCGTCCCTGCCCTACCCTGCGCAGGGTGAGCGCGCCCGCGGTCCAGCTCTAGCCGGTCGTCGAGACGTGGGTCAACCTCGACCTCTGCGAGCACCTCGCCGATAGGGCCGCCGGCGCGGAGTGGATCGTGCTGCCCGAGCTCTTCCATCGGTTTCGTCGAGGAAGACCCGAGTTTCCCGGGTGAGCACCCGCGAGAGAAGCGTCCATCGCCGGGAGGACACGCGCCGTGCCGCTCGCGTCGATGCTCTCGCCACCCCCCGCAACTGCGCGCTCCTCATCGCGGCCGGCGGTATCGGCCTGCTCGCCTTCTTCCTGTTGAGGCCGACCTACCCGAACTACGACTCCTACTACTCGCTTCTCTGGGGCAGGCAGCTAGCCGGTGGGGCGCTGCCGGACTACACGGCTTTCCGCGCGCCTACCCCCCATCCCCTGCACACCCTCGCCGCCGCCCTGCTCGCCCCCTTCGGCGGCGCTGCCGACCGCATCCTCGTCCTGGTGGGCCTCGGTGCCTACCTCGGGTTGCTCGTGGCCTGCTTTCACTTCGTCCGGGGGCTGCTGGGGGCGCTCGTCGCCCTGGCGGCCGTCGCGGCGGTCCTGACCCGCACCGACCTCGTCTTCCTGGCCGCTCGCGGCACGGTGGATGTCCCGTTCCTCGCCCTCGTGCTCCTGGCGGGGGCGCTCGAGACGGCGCGCCCGCGACGCGGTCTCTCCGTCCTGGTCCTGCTCGTGCTCGCCGGCTTGCTGCGTCCCGAGGCTTGGGCGCTCTCGGCCGCATACTTTGTCTGGCTGGCTGCGGGGGAGCGGTTGCCACCCGGCCGTCTGCTGCGCCTCGCCACCGTGACCGCAGCCGCACCCGCGCTCTGGCTCCTCTTCGACTGGGTCGTCACCGGCGATCCGCTCCACTCGATGGTCGCGACGCGCGAGTCCGCGACCGACCATTTCAGGAGCGTGCTAGACGCAGCTCGACGGGCGCCGATCTTCCTGGGCGCCGACGAGAGAGAGGTCACCCTCGCGGCCGGGGGCCTCGGATCCCTGCTCGCGCTCCATCTGCTCGGTCGCCGCGCGGTCCTCCCGCTCGCTCTCGCGGCCGCGGGCGTCGTGACCTTCCTCGCGCTCGCCGTCGCCGGCCTGCCCACCTTTCCGCGCTACCTGGCCCTTCCCTCACTCCTGCTCACCCTCGCCGTCGGCGTCGCGCTCGCCGGCGCGGCGGTGACCGGCGGCGTGGCCGCCCGACGGCTTGCGCTCGGGCTGACCGCGCTGACCCTGGCGCTCCTCGCGTGGCGCGCGCCTGACTACGTGAAGGACCTCCGTGGGTTGAACGACAAGAGCACCTTCGTCGGGTACCAGCACCGCGACCTGAAGGCGGTACTCGACGATCCAGAGGTCGCTGCGCTTCTCGAGCGTTGCCATCCGCTCACCACGCCCACCCACTCGACGATCCCCGTGGTTCGCGTCGCGGCCGGACTGGGCGAGGATGAGATCCAGGCGAGCACCGCTCAACAGCGGCCGCCGACCCACGGGCTGCTGCTGATCGGCCATCTGTTCAACTTCGAGCCGATCGCCGCCCGCCCGCCCGGGGCCGTCGATCCCCGTAGCGCCCGCAGGCCATGGTCGAACTCTCCCCTCCCAGGCTTCGCTCCGATCGCGCGTGAGGGCCGCTGGGCGGTCTACGCTCGATGCGACGGCCGCGCCTTGGCTAGGAGCAGTCCCGGAGCTTTCGCACGTCGATGAGGGGCCCCGGCCGCTCATACGCCGTCGGGTACCAGTTGAAGGAGAAGTCGTGGCTGAACTCGACCGGCCCCTGGTGCGCGTAGTAGGGGGAGAAGCGCCCCAACAGCACTGACTCGCGGTCGAGCCGTTGGTAATAGGCGCGCGCACCGGCGAGTCCGGCCCTCAACCCGAGCTCCCTCTGGTGGCTCCCGGTGACGACGACGCAGTAGCCAAAGCGTCGATAATGGTCAATCTTGGCCGGCTCGAGGCGCTTCTCGTAGGCCTGGAACGGACGGTCTATCCGGTAGCGGACGTAGCGCTCGGGCGCCGTGCGCCCGCCGACTGTCAGGAACCCTTGGGGCAGGAAGGGCTCGACCACCAGTCCGGTTCCGGCCGGGACGTGGCCGATCAGCCAGCTTCGAGCCTGGGCGCGGGTGTCGGTCCTGCCGAGGGCGGCTGAGACCCGCACGCTCGCGCTGAGGCCCTGAGCAACGAGCGCAGCGGTGAGCGCCGCGAGCACGAGCCCTCGTCGGCGACGGGAGACGCGTAGGGCATCGACCCCGCGGACGGCGGCGTACGCCGCGAGGATGCACAGCGGGGGATAGGCCGGGAGCAGCCAACGTGCGAAGTAGCGGCCCTCCGAGCCGAGATAGAGGAGCAGGGCCAGGGGAAAGAGGAGGAGCAGCAGCGCGCGTGCGCGATCCGCCCGCAGGGCCAGCACTCCCCCGACCACTGCCGCCAGCGCGGGTAGCCAACCGAGGCCCCAGGTGAGCGAGGAGGCGTAGTAGAGCCAGCCCGAGGCCTCGACCTGGCCGAGCTTCTGGGTCGCCGCCTGCGCTCGCTGTCCGGTGACCTGGGACTTGAACTCCTCGAAGTCGAGGACCGAGAACGGATTCATCACGAGGAACGCGACCGCGAACCCAATTCCCGCCACAACAAGCATGCGTACCCCGCGCGTGGCGGAGTCTCGGCCCACGCGCCACCTCATCAGCGCCGCACCGACGGCGCTGAGAGCAACCGCTCCGGCGGTGTACTTGGTCGCGCAGGCGGCTCCCATCGCCGCTCCGGTCAGCGCCCAGTCGAGCGCTCGCCCGCGCTGGTAGGCCAGCAGGGAGCCGGCGAGCGCAAGCGACACTGGCACGAGCGTCGCCACGTCGTTCAGCGCCTGCTTCGAGTAGTAGGTCGGCAGGAAGGCAAACCCGACGAGAGCCGCGGCCACGAGCCCGACGCGAGCGTCGTAGAAGCGGCGTCCTACCCAATAGACGCAGGCGACGGCCACCGCGCCGATCAGCGCCACGACCACGCGGGCGGTCAGGAGCGCAGCCCGCGGGTCGTCGAGGAACCCGAGTCGCAGCCTCTCGCCCGAGTCGAAGGGGTATCCGGCGGCGAACCGCAGCCGGAACACCGCGTGCAGGAGATAGCTGAGGGCGGGGGGGTTCTCGAAGTATCCCGGGTTGGCGGCCTCGAAGTAGTTCATTGCCACGGGAACGAAGTGGAGCTCCTCGTCGGGATTGAACGCCCACGGCAGCCCGTGATCGAGGTTCCAGAGGCGCAGCAGGACCGCGGCGACCAACAGCGCGCCCAGGATCGTTCGCGTCGCCCCCCGCGCCGAGGCCGCTCCCCGCGACCTCGCGCCACTCGCCCGGCGCAGAGGCCGACGTGACTCGCTCACGTCAGGTGCGGCGCATCCCGAGGAAGCTGATGAAGAAGCTGGCCAGCATCGTCTGGAAGCCGAGGGCAACCAGGGTGACGCCCGGCACCACGAGCCGCATCGTCTCGGCATAGTCGAGCTCACCGAAGCCCCGCAAGCGCCACTGGTTGACCGCCAAGAGCAGTAGAGCGCTGCCGGCCACCATCCCGACGGCCGACGCCGCCAGGGCGTGGTTCAGGGTCACCAGGCGGCGAATGCGATCGAGGCGGCGGTCCCTCGGGAGCAGGCCCTCGGCGGCCCCGAAGGTCTTGGTCATGACCGCGAAGAGAATCGACTGGTGCCCGCACAGGATCGCGAGACTCGCGAACAGCAGCGAGTGAGCGTCCAGCGTCAACCCGAACACCTGGAGCCCCGGCAGTGCCAGCGCGTAGCCCAGCGCACCGAGGCACACGAGCGCGAGCCCGGGCATCAGAAACAGCCACCGGGGGCTGCAGAGCAGGAAGTACCGCAGGGTGCGCCACCCGTCCCGCACCGTGCGCAGGTGCGGCGCGTGGGCGGTCCGCCCGTCGGGGTGCAGCGTAATCGGGACTTCCGCGATGCGGGCGGAGGCAAGTCCCGACTTCACGAGCATCTCGGTAGCGAACTCCATGCCCGCGCACCTCTGGCCGAGGGCTCGGGCGTGCGATCGGGTGAAACCGCGCATCCCGCAGTACACATCCGAGACCGGCACCCGGAACCACCGCCGGGCCAGCATCGAGAACAGCGGGTTTCCCACCCACCGGTGCAGAGCGGGCATGGCCCCGGGCAGCACCTCGCCCCCTCCTCGTGCCAGCCGGCACCCCTGGACGAGGTCGTAGCCCTGCCGCAGCTTCTCGACGAACACGGGCAGCTCCGAGAAGTCGTAGCTGTCGTCGGCGTCCCCCATGACGACGTAGCGTCCTCGGGCCGCGCCGATGCCGCCCATCAGCGCCCGCCCGTATCCCCGTTCCTCGACCGCCACCACTCGGGCGCCCTCAGCCCGCCCGAGACCCGGAGAGCCGTCGGAGCTCCCGTTGTCCGCGACGATGATCTCGTACGTGAGGTCGTTCGCTTCGCAGGCCCGGCGGACCTTCTGGATGCAGATCGCAAGCGTCTCGGCCTCGTTGAGGCAGGGCAGAACCACCGAGAGCTCGACCGGAGGGGCCGACTCACCAAAGGGACCGGCACATGATCGCTCCCCGTGCGTTCGTTCGCCTCCGACGGTCATCGCGGTACGGTAGTACGGAGTCCGGTCAGGTCGAATGAGACGATTTCGTCGCGAGTAGCCCCACAGCGCTCAGCGCGACGGGGTCAGCCGCCGGTGCGCTCGCCCGTAGACATCACGCGTGCCATGTGGCCCGTCAGGCTCGCCGAGCAGCCGTTCAACCTCAGGCGTGCTTCCGTGCCGCTCGAGCTCGATGAGCAGATCGGTGTCGATCAGCAGGGCATGTTCCACGCGATCAGGCCGACGCCCATCCAAACGGCGAGCAGGTACCCGATCACTCCCAGCGCGATGCGCGCGGCGCCGGACCGCCGGGATGCCGCCGCGAGAGGCGTCCGGGCCGAGGCGAGCACCACGATCGCTCCCGCCAGCGCCGCCAGGAAGCCGGCGCCGGCGACCAGGAATCCGCCGCCGAGGGTCTCATCGGCGCCCCTGTCCGCGGGCCCCTCGCTGAGCGCCGAGCCGACGAGGAGCGCGAACAGCAGTAGGGCCACGCCGAGCAGGACCAGGGCGAGCACTCCGAGACCCGCCCCGATGAGTCGCCGCCGCGCCACCGGGGATTCGTAGCCGATCTACGGCCTCCGACCAGGACGGCGCCGGGACGATCGACGCCGTTGGCGAGGGAGTCGACCCCGGCCGGGTCGGCGAGCGCGTTTGGCTCTACCTCGCCGCCTGGCAGTCCCCGTGGGGCACCGCCGCGCAGCAGTGCGTCGTGCCCTCTGACCACGCCGTCCCGCTCGGCGACGCGTCCTTCGACCTCGGGGCGTCCCTCGGCGTGCCGGCCATGACCGCGCACCGCTGCCTCTTCGCCGACGGCCCCATCGACGGCGGCGCGGGAGCCGTCGGGCGTATGGCCATCGAGCTCGCCGTGCTGGCCGGCGCCACGGTCGTCGCGACCGTCAGCGGGCCGGAGAAGGGCGAGCTCGCCCGCGCGGCAG
>JACCZP010000141.1 GCA_013695885.1 Thermoleophilaceae bacterium
CCCCTCGACGAGGGCGCGTACTTCGACCTGACGCCGCTCGACGTGTTCAGCGGCTTCCGCGGGCGCACGATGGACTACCTCGAGCGCATGTCGATCCCGGTCAAGGCCTCGCACCACGAGGTCGGCGCCTCCCAGCACGAGCTCGACCTCCTTCACACCGACGCCATGTCGATGGCCGAGGCGATGGTCACCTTCCGGCTGGCGGTCAAGGAGGTGGCGCGAGAGCTCGGACTCCACGCCACGTTCATGCCGAAGCCCCTTGACGACCAGGCGGGGTCCGGGCTGCATTTGCACCTCTCGCTGTTCGGCGCCCAAGGGAACGCCTTCCACGACCCCTCGTCCGAGCAGCAGCTGTCCGAGCTCGGGCGGCGGTTCCTCGCCGGGCTCGTGCACCACGCCGACGAGATCTGCGCGGTGACCAACCAATGGATCAACTCCTACGCGCGTCTGCGCACCGGCTTCGAGGCCCCGGCCGGGGTGGGCTGGGCCCGCCACGGCGCCCCCCTCGTGAGGGTGCCGTCGAACCGGCCGGGCAAGGAGGCCGCCGCCCGGATCGAGCTGCGGCTGCCCGATCCCGCGTGCAACCCCTTCCTGGCCTTCGCGCTGGTGCTCGCCGCCGGCCTCCGGGGCGTGGAGGGCGAGTACGAGCTGCCGCCCGAGACCGGCGACGAGGGCATGCGCTCCCTCCCCGGCGACCTGCGCGAGGCGCTCGACCGGTTCGAGGCCTCCGAGCTCGTGCGCGACACGCTGGACGAGCGCCTCCGCGAATGGTTCCTGCGCAACAAGCGAGCCGAGTGGGACCACCACCAGGCGACGGTCAGCGGGGCCGAGCGCGATCGCCTGCTCAGGGCCCTCTGATGCCCGACGCGTGGGTCTATACGACCGAGGAGGAGCGCGCCGGCGAGGTCGTCGAGGCGCTCGCCGAGCTCGGCTTCACCCCGCGGTGCTCGGACGCCGCCGGAGCGCTCGTGCCCGAGGCCGGCGGCGAGGCCGCCCGGCGGCCGGTGGTCACGCTGGTGGTTGGCGGGGGCGCAGGCGAAGGTACGGCCACGCTCGAGCTCTGCCGGCGCCTGCGCGCCGACGAGGAGCTGGGCGACGTGCCCCTCGTGGTTGCGGTCGACGCGGAGCAGCTCGAGAAGGTCGGGGACCTCCCCGAGGCCGACGAGCTGCTGGTGGGATTCGGCAACCCGTTCGAGCTCGGCGTCCGCATCGCCCGCGCCCGCCGGGTCGTGAACCGCGTGGAGGACGACCTGGTCCGCTCCGGGTCGCTCGAGCTCAACCTCGCGACCTACCAGGCGTCGATCAACGGCACCCGGGTGGACTTCGCCTTCATGGAGTACGAGCTCCTCAGGTTCCTCATGACCCACCCCGGCCGGGTCTTCTCCCGCGAGGCTCTGCTGACCCGGGTGTGGGGCTACGACTACTACGGCGGCATCCGCACGGTCGACGTCCACGTGCGGCGCGTGCGGGCCAAGCTCGGGCAGGAGTACGCGGCCCGGCTGAAGACCGTGCGGGGGGTGGGGTACCGGTTCGAGGGGTGACCGGGCGCCCGGGGCTCCAGACTCTGCGGCAATGGGGCACCCTGCACCGCGTGTAGCAGTCCGCCCGGCGTCCCTCCTGGTCAGTCGCGGTCCTCAGGGGCTTCCCGCGCACGCGACATTGCAGAGCGGGCTTCTGCAATCTCGCTGTCAGGAGCCACGTCCGCCGCCCGGCGCTCCCTCCCACCGCTCGACGCCGCCGTACGACCGGGTTTTGGTGACCCCGGCGCCGCCTCCAGCGGTAGAAGGTGGGTCCTCGTGGGGAAATGTGTTGCAAAGTGGGAGAGAGTGGGGTAGGGTGCCGATCGTTAGCCGGACCGGGGTGGCGGGGCTCCTCCCACTCCGCCACCTCGGTCCCAACTCCTCCGCCGTTTTGATGGACAGACGGTCCCTCACAGAACATGGCGTTCCGCGGCCACTACGACTACTCGCTCGATGCGAAGAACCGGCTGAACGTACCGCCGAAGTTCCGCATGGCGTTCTCCGAGGGAGTGGTTCTCGTCGAGGCGCTCGAGCCCTGCGTGTCCCTCTACACGCCCGTGGCGTTCGACGCGTTCACCGACCAGGTCCTGGCCGGGCGCAACCCCCTGAGCCCCGAGTTCCGCAAGCTCTCGCGCCGGTTCGTGGGCCGCTCCTTCGATACCGAGCTCGATGCCGCCGGGCGGGTGACCCTCAACCCGAGGCTGCTCGAGTACGCGGGAATCGAGAAGGAGGTGGTCGTGGTCGGCACGCTCGATCACCTCGAGGTCTGGGAGCGCTCGGCCTGGCACGCCGATCAGGAGAGCCTGAACGCCGAAGTCCAGAGGATCGCTGAGGGCCTTGGCGATCCTTCTTGACATGTCCCGCTCCCACGCTCCCGTACTCGCCGGCGAGCTGGTCGGGGCGCTCGACCCCCGGCCGGGCGACGTCGCGGTCGACTGCACCTTCGGCGACGGGGGCCACGCGCGCCTGGTGGCCGAGCGCATCGGGCCGGAGGGGACGCTCGTGGCCATCGATCGCGACCCGGCGGCGCAGGAGCGCTTCGAGGACCTGGCTTCCGAGGTGGAGTGCCAGACCCGCTTCATCGGACTCGACTTCGCCGACGCCCTCGAGGCGCTCGTGGAGGAGGGCCTCCGAGCCGATGTCGCCTACCTCGACCTCGGCGTCTCCTCGATGCAGATCGATGATCCTGAGCGCGGGTTCTCCTACTCCTTCGACGCCGCGCTCGACATGCGCATGGACCCGCGCCAGGAGCTCGACGCCCGCGAGGTGGTCAACGAGTGGGACGAGCGGCGGCTGGCGCAGGTGCTCCGCAGCTTCGGTGAGGAGCGCTACGCGAAGCGGATCGCCCGGTCGATCGAGCAGCGCCGTCGCGACGCGCCGATCGAGACCACCCAAGAGCTTGTGGACGCGATCCTCGTCGCCGTGCCGGCACCGGCAAGGTTTGCCGCCGGACATCCTGCCCGGCGGGTCTTCCAGGCCATCCGCATCGCGGTGAACGGCGAGCTCGACTCGCTCGACCGGGCACTTCCCGCCGCGTGGGACGTGCTCGGGCCGGGCGGGCGCCTCGCGGCCGTCTCCTTCCACTCGCTGGAGGATCGCCGCGTGAAGCGCTTCCTGGCCGACCGCGCGCGCGGCTGCGTGTGCCCACCCGACTTCCCCGTGTGCGCGTGCGGGCGCACGCCCGAGGCAGAGCTCATCACCTCTGGAGGCGTGATCCCGACCCCCGGCGAGGTGGCCGACAACCCCCGGGCACGTTCGGGCCGCATGCGGGCCGCACGTCGCCTGCCCGCCGAGGGAGCGCTCTGATGGCCCGCGCCGCGGCCCCGATCGGGGGTGGCGCCGCCGTCCGCGCCGCTGCCCCGCAGCG
>JACCZP010000204.1 GCA_013695885.1 Thermoleophilaceae bacterium
CCTCCAACCCGTTCACCTTCTGCGCGGGCGCCGACATCAAGGAGTTCCAGAAGATGGACGAGGCGCAGGGCCGCGAGCTGCTCGACGGCGCGCACGAGCTCGGTCGCTCCATGGAGCGCTCCTCGACGATCACGATCGCCGCGGTCAACTCGCTGGCGTTCGGCGGCGGCTGCGAGCTGGCCATGGCCTGTGACGTCCGGCTGGCCGCCCGTGGCGCTTCGTTCGGCCAGCCCGAGATCAACCTCGGCATCATCCCCGGCTTCGGCGGCACCCAGCGGCTGCCGCGGCTCGTGGGGGAGGGCAAGGCGCTCGAGCTGAACCTGACCGGCGAGCCCATCGGTGCGGCGGAGGCCCACCGCATCGGCCTCGTGAACGCCGTGGTCCCCGACCACGAGCTCTTCGACACCGCGCTCGCGTGGGCCCGGAAGCTGAAGGACAAGGCGCCGATCGCCGCCGGGGCGATCAAGACGGCGTCGGCCCAGGGCGACATCGACCAGGGCATCGAGGCCGAGAAGGAGGGCTTCGCCCGCGCGTTCGGCTCCGACGACGCGAAGGAGGGCGTGTCCGCGTTCCTCGAGAAGCGCCAGGCGCACTTCCAGGGGAAGTAGCGCCGGCTCGAGGAACGGGGAGGGCGCGGAGATGAGTCCGGAGGCGCGCGCCTCCGCGCAGGAGGTCGAGCACCTGGCGCATCTGCTGCGCTCGGCTGAGCGCGCGGTGGTGCTCACCGGCGCGGGAGTGTCGGTGCCCTCCGGCATCCCCGACTTCCGCACCCCCGGCACCGGGCTGTGGGCGAACGTCGACCCGACGGAGGTCGCGCACATAGACGCCTGGCGCCGCGACCCCGACCGCTTCTGGCGCTTCTACGGCGAGCGCTTCGCCACGCTCGGAGGCGTCCAGCCGAATCGCGCGCACGAGGTCATCGCCGAGCTCGAGCGCAGGAGGATCGTCCGCGCGGTGATCACCCAGAACGTCGACCGCCTCCATCGCCGGGCTGGCTCAGGACGGGTGATCGAGGTGCACGGGTCGATCGAGTGGAGCGTGTGCATGCGCTGCGGCGCGCGCTACGGGCTCGAGGACGTTCTCGAGCGCATCGCCGGCCCGGGGCCCGTGGCGCCGGAGTGCGACGCCTGCGCCGAGCCGCTGAAGCCCGACGTCGTGCTCTTCGGGGAGATGCTGCCCGAGGCCGCGATCGAGGAGGCCCACCGGCTGGCCGCCGACGCCGACCTGATGATCTGCGTGGGCTCCTCGCTGGCCGTCCACCCGGTGGCCTCGCTACCCGAGGTCACGATCCTGAACGGTGGGGCGCTGGCCGTGATCACCCAGAGCGACACTCCCTACGACCGTCACGCGGACGTCCGACTGGGCGGAGACGTGGTGGCCGAGCTGGATGCGGTGCTCGCGGCGCTCGACGATGGGACGGCGCCGGTGGGCTGACCGGGCGGCTTGCCGCGGATCGCCTGAGCGCCGCCCGGCCGGTCAGTCGTGCACGCGGCCGAGGTGCGCGTAACGACGAGCGGGCCCCCCGACCTCGCGGCCGTTCAGCCAGGCCCGCCCCGCACCCGCCCCGCGGTCGCTCGCCCGGGAGGGCTCGCGGCCGCGCCGCGCGGCCTCGAGACGCCGGCGCGCGCGGGTCGCCTGCTCGAGACGCCGGCGGCGCCCGTCGCCGGTCGGGATGGCGATGACCTCTGCGTTGCTCATCGAGCTCGGATCCTCCACAGGCTGCACTCCTGGCGCCATGTACGCCGGTCGAAAATCTCGCGGGGCCTCGCGTGATGACTGTCGAGGCAACGGCCAAGGTAGGAGCGCCCGCTGAACGGCGGGTGAAGTCGACGTGAATCCGACGTGAAGGTCCGGTTACCCGCGCCCACGCCCCGGCACGTCGCCGGCCCGATCACCTCGATGGCACGCCCTCGGCGATCGCGCGCCGGCGCACCGCCTTGGCCATCAGGGCCACCGCGTCGGACACGTGGGCCTGGGCCGCGCCCGACGGGTCCCCGCGCAGCGCGGCGTTGGCGGCCTCGCTCACTCCCGTGCGGGCCTCGGCCAGGTCCCCGCGGTCCGGGGAGGAGTAGGTCTCGTCGTCCTCGAGCTCGGCGAGCAGCGCCTCGAGTGCGACCCGCGCCTGAAGCGCGGCCTCCCGCGGGCGTCCCGCCTCGACGTCGATCCGCGCCCGCAACACGAGCTCCTCGCTCGCCGGCATGGGCCGGTGGCCTCCGACGAAGCGGGTCAGCCGCTCCTGTGGCTCGAGGAGCTCCCGCCGTCGCGTGCGGCGACGATGGCCGGGAGCCTCGTAGGCCTCGGAGAAGCGCCCGTCGGCCACCTCCTCGCCGCTTCCGTGGCCTACGCGGGCGACGAGGGCGCCGGCCGCGGAGACGTGTGGCGAGAAGGGATCGCCCGCGGCCACGCGGTGGGCGCGCACCAGGGCGTTCAGCTCGCGCGCGGCCTGGGCCACCACGGCGTTCATCGCCTCGGAGTCCGAGCGCAGGCCTGAGAGCCAGCCTCTCGCCTCCTCCTCCGAGCCGGCGGCCGCGGGGTCGATCAGCGTGGCGCGTGTGGTCGGGGGCGGCGAGGAGGGCTCGGCGTCCCTCGCCCGCCTGGCTCGCCGCGGCCGCCGTGAAGGCCGGTCGAGGGTGGTGAGCACCACCACCCGGCGCGGTGGCCCTCCCGGCTCGTCCCGGAGGACGTAGCGTCCGTCGGCGGGTCCGAGCGTCCCGGCGTAGTCGAGCTGGACGAAGCGAAACGGCTTGTCGCTCACGCCCGTCCGCTCGCGTCCAGACCCCACCCCCGGTGGGGGATCGCTCTACTCGCCGCGGTGGGCGCCGCTCGCCCGGCGCTGACGGGCGGGAATCGAGGCCTTCGACTTGCCAACGCGGACCGTCGGGTTGTCGATGCGGCGCAGGCGGTCGAGCAGATCCTCCCACTGGCCGGGGCGCAGCACCGCCATCGCCTCGCGGCCCTGCTTGCCGTTCTCCCCGAAGAGGGGACGGAAGCCGACATGGATGTGGTCGTTGTGGTCGCTCATGGCGACGGTGGGGCCGCCGATGTCGAGCAGCGAGATGATCTGGTCTGCCCGCACGGTGCCCTGGAGGTTCGTCAGGCGCTTGACGGTCTGCTCGGTGATCGACCCGTCGTCCTGGTTGCCGAGGATCGGGACGCCGTTGACCCGGGCGATGTCCACGGCGTTGCCCGAGGAGTGATGGGAGACGTTGCCGCTCGAGGTGTAGACGCCGTGGCCGCACTTGAGCGAGGTCACGCTCGGGCGCAGGCCGGACTCGGCCAGGAAGGCGAGCGTCGCGAGCACGCGCCGGTCGACCTGGCCGGACCGGATGTCGCGGCGCCCGCAGTCATACACCTCGATCCGCTCGTCGGAGAGCACCCGCCGCTCGAGCAGCGGCTTCGGCAGCAGGAGCACCTGCCCGATCGAGAACGAGTCGCCGTCGCCGCCGTAGAGCGCGTTGCGACCGGAGGCGCGGTAGATCGCGGTGGCCTCGAGGAGCTTCCAGCCGTCGAGTATCGGCTTCGGATCGATGCGGGGGGCGCCGCGGCCGGCGGGTCGGATCTCGAAGGAGAGGTGGGGGGCGCGACCCCGGTCGGGCTGGCCGACGCGGCCGATGATCGTCCCGCCGATGACCCGCGCACCACGCCGCATGCGCTTCAGGCGCATGTCCTCGGCGTCGAGGCCGATCGGCCGGGAGAAGTAGTTCTG
>JACCZP010000256.1 GCA_013695885.1 Thermoleophilaceae bacterium
GCACCACGAGGTCGGGACGACGCTCGGCGGCGACCCGCAGCGCCTCACGTCCATCGCCGGCGGTATGGGCCAGGTACCCCGCCCGCTCGAGGTAGCGCGATACGACGTCGGTGATGGTCGGCTCGTCATCGACCACCAGGACCGAGGCCTTGGCGGTGGCTGCGTTCACGGCCGGCGAGCTCAGGTGACCGCCTCGGCCCCGTAGCGCGACACGAGGTTCGGCGAAGCCTCGTTCGTCCCGTTCTCTGCGGCCTCGTACATCGTTCTCCCTCGCGTGGTGCGGTCGAGGACAGCTTGGCGCAGGACAGGGCGCCGCCCCACCCCGAGGGACGAGCGTAACCCTTCGGCAAGGAGGGCGGGGAGTGCCCCGATCAGCGCACCGTGTACACGCGGCCGAGGCCCCGGACCCCTCCGTCGCCGGCGGAGACGACGGCGTGGCCACGCCGGGCCTCGGCGAGGAGCTGCGCGCCGCGCTCGGGTGAGTTCCCGTAGCGGGCGTCGCTCACCGGGAGGTCGGTCACGAGGATGGTCCGTCCCCGCAAGGGCCCGTTCCAGCGCCCCGGATCGGCCAGCAGCCGGCGCTGCTCGGCGGCGAAGACCCGCGCGTTCGGCCGCAGCTCCCACACCACGCGGGGGAAGATCCCGCGCGCCACGTTGTCCACGACGACCGAGTCCGCGCCGGTGACCATCGCTCCGGGGGCGGGGGGCTCGCCCTCGGTGTTGATCCTCGCCGCGGCCAGCGCACCGACCGCGGCGAGGAGCACGCAGCCCGCCGCTCCCACGGGGAGCCGGGCCCGCGCCGGGAGACGGGCCGCGGCCAGCACCGGGACGAATGCCAGGAAGGGCCACGCCGCGGCCAGGTACTTGGGCGTCATGGCCAGGCCGTGGGAGACGAACAGCAGGTAGAGGCCGACGGTCACCCCGCCGGTCCACGCGAGCATGAGCAGCGCGGGGGCGCCCACGGCCGGCTCTCGACGCAGCGCCGCCCGACCGACGGTGATCCCGAGCCATACCGCAGTGGCCACCACGAGCGCGGCCACCGGCCACCGCAGCGCCGTGGTGGCCGCCCCGGGAGGCAGGAGGAACGCGGAGAGGGTCTCGGCCACCTGGTCGAGGCGGCCGGGGAACTGCTCGGCGACGAAGCCGCCGGCCTGGCGGCGCTGGCTGGCGAACGCCATCCAGAAACCCGGGTGCAGGAGCCCGAAGGCCGCGCACCCGGCGGCCATGGCACCGAGCCCGGCGAGGAGCCGCGGCCGCGCTGTCCGGCCGAGCCGGACGACCAGGAGGCCGGCCACGCCGACGAGGACGATCGCGAAGTGGTAGTGGGTGAGCAGCCCCGCGGCGGTGGCGACCGCGAGCAGGGCCACGTCGCGGCGGCGCCCACCCTCCGGGCCGGCGAAGCGCAGCGCCTGCCAGGTGACGAGGGTGGTCAGAAGCCCGAGGAGCTCGTACTGGCGCGCCTCGGCGAACACCTGCACCACCGCGGGGCTGACCGCCCACACGAACGCCACCGCCGCCGCGCGCACCTCGTCGTCCAGCACCCGGCGCGCCAGCCCGAACAGGGCGAGCGTGCCGAGTGCCGCGAGCGCGATGTTCAGTGACGTTCCCGTCCATACGCCCACGCCGAAGAGGAGTGCCCAGCCGTGCAGCAGCCAGAAGTAGAGCGGCGGGTGGATGTCGTAGCGCGCGAGGTCGGCCGCGATCCGGCCGAGGCACCCGCGGTCCTCGGGCTGGAGCAGCCGCTGCCACTCGTAGGCCGGCACCCAGCGCCCGTAGGGCCCGCGCCCGGCAAAGGTGATCTCCTGGTACTCGCCCTGGTGGCAGGTGGCCGCGATGTAGGAGATCGCCTCGTCGTGGGTGAACGACTCCTTGGGCGCGGTCGCGGCCGCGCGCAGCCCGACGCCGGCGATGACGGCGAGCACGAGCAGGGCGATGGCGAGGGCGCGGCGGGACACCGGGGTGATGCCTACCACGCTCCCGTCTCGGAGCTCATCGGCCCGCCGGCCCGTGCCGCCCTACCATCCCCCCGCCATGAGGGTCGCCATCGTCACCGGGACCGGGACCTACGCACTCCCCGACCTCGAGGCCGGAGAGCCGCGCGAGGTGGCCACCCCCTTCGGACCCGCGCTGATCAACCCCGGAAGAGTGGGCGGCGTCGAGGTGCTCCACGTCTCCCGTCACGGCGAGGGCCACGCCCGGCTCTCCAACCACGTGAACCACCGTGCCAACGTCGCCGCCCTCGTCGAGATGGGCGCCGACTGCGTGCTCGCGGTGACCGTGTGCGGCGCGGTCGAGCGCTCGGTGCCGCTCGGGTCGCTGATCGTCTTCGACGACCTCCACTTCCTCGCGAATCGACTTCCCGACGGCTCGCTGTGCACGCTCTACGGCGAGGCCGGCGACCGCCTGCGTGGACACTGGATCTTCGAGTCGCCGTTCGCGGCCGAGCTCCGCCGGGCGCTGCTGGCCGGAGCGGCGGCCACCGGCCATGCCGTCCGCGACGGCGGGTGCTACGCCCACGTCGACGGCCCGCGGTTCAACACCCGGACCGAGATCCGGATGCTCGCCCAGTGCGGCGTGACCGCCGTATCGCAGACCGCGGCCGCCGAGGCCGTGCTCTGCGGCGAGGCCGAGCTCCCCTTCGCGCTGCTGGGCTACGCCACCGACTACGCGAACGGCGTGGCCGAGGAGGCGACCCCCGTGGCGGAGCTCATGCGCCTGATCGGCGAGAGCGGCGAGGTGTTCTCCGCGGTGCTCTCCGAGACGCTGCCGCTGCTCGCGCCGGACGCCCTCGCCCCGTCGGGCACCGTCTACCGCTTCGAGGACTGATCGTGGCCCGCCTGGTGCACGCCGCCGGCGGGGTCATCCGCCGCACCGGGGAGGGCGGCGCCCTCGAGGTGGCCCTCGTACACCGGCCGAAGTACAAGGACTGGTCCCTGCCCAAGGGCAAGCTCGAGCCCGGCGAGAGCCACGAGCAGGCCGCGCTGCGCGAGGTCGAGGAGGAGACCGGCCTGACCTGCCGCCTCGAGCGCGAGCTCGAGCCCGTCTCCTACACCGACCCCAAGGGTCGCCCGAAGACCGTCCGCTACTGGGAGATGACCGTCGAGAGCGGCGATTTCCGGGCCAACCGCGAGGTGGACGAGATGCGGTGGCTCGCCATCGACGACGCCGCCGCGAAGCTGACCCACGGGCGGGACAGGGACGTGATCGCGGCGGTGTCGAGAGGCTGACGCCGGGCTCGATGTCGAGGGCCTGACCCCCAACTCCGGGGCTGGGCGCGCGCTGCCGGTGCGCACGCCCGCCCCGGATGGGTGGGGTCAGCGGCTGTCCGTCACGAACACGCGCTCGCAGTCGCTCGCGACGCTGTCGCCGCGGTCGGCACGCACGGTGTCG
>JACCZP010000276.1 GCA_013695885.1 Thermoleophilaceae bacterium
GACAGGCGCTGCTGCGCGCGGCCGGCGAGGCCCGGCCGCGACACGTACACGACGTACGCCGCGGCGATCCCCACCACCGCGAGCACGCCGCCCACCGCGAGCCCCACCCACTCTGCGACCTCCGTGGGCTGCTGCTCGAGGTAGGCCGACCCCGCGAAGGAGGGCTCGAGGAAGGTCTCGAGGGTGTGGGTCAGGCCGGGGATGCCCACCGCACCGCCCACGAGCGCGAGCACGGCGAGCGAGCCCATCGCCACCTTCATCGTGCCGTTGCGCTCGGCGATGTGGTGGTCGGGGCCGGGCAGGCCGACGTCGGCGTCGGGATCACCGTCGCTTGCGTGCACGTGATCACCGCGCTCGATCACCAGCGCCTCGGGCACGGCCTCTCCCCAGAAGACCCGGAACACCATGCGGAACGCGTAGAAGGCGGTGAGAAGCGCCCCGACGTACCCGAAGATGGCCAGCACCTCGTACACCCCTCCGCGCGCGTGCGCTACCGAGAGGATCTCGTCCTTCGAGAAGAAGCCGGAGAACAGGGGGAACCCGGCGAGGGCGAACGCCCCGATGGCGAACGTCACGTGCGTGAACGGCATCGCGAACCGCAGGCCGCCCATGCGGTCGATCGAGGCGTTGGTGGCGCCGAGCGCGGCCACGGCCGAGCCGGCGGCCATGAACAGCAGCGCCTTGAAGAACGCGTGGGTCATCAGGTGGAAGAGCCCCGCGCTGTAGGCGAAGGCACACACCCCGAGCACCATGTAGCCGATCTGCGAGATCGTCGAGTAGGCGATGATCCGCTTGAGGTCGGTCTGCACGAGCGCGACCGTGGCGGCGAACACGAGCGTGGCCGTCCCGATGATCGCCCCGACCAGCGCGGCGCTCGGGGCCAGCTCGAACAGCGGGTGCATGCGCGCGATCAGATAGACGCCGGCGGTGACCATGGTGGCCGCGTGGATGAGCGCGGACACCGGGGAGGGGCCCTCCATGGCGTCGGGCAGCCACGTGTGGAGCGGCAGCTGCCCGGACTTGGCGAAGGCGCCGACCAGCAGCATGAGGCACGCGGCCACCAGCACGCCGTCGTCCGGGGCGAACACGCGCGGGGCGGCGACGAACACCCCGCCGTACTCGAGCGAGCCGGTGGCCGAGAACAGCAGGAACGCGGCGATCACCAGGCCGACGTCGCCGATCACGTTCATCACGAACGCCTTGATCCCCGCGGAGACCGCGGTCGGCCGGCGGTACCAGAAGGAGATCAGCAGGTACGAGGCCGCACCGACGAACGCCCAGCCCACGATGAGCAGCACGAAGTTCCCGGCCAGGACCAGCAGGAGCATGCTGAACACGAAGTAGTTGAGGTAGGCGAAGTACCGCGCGTAGCCGCGGTCCGAGGCCATGTAGGAGACCGAGTACACGTGGATCAGGAACGACACCCCGCTAACCACGAGGCACATGAACACCGACAGCGGGTCTACGAGGATGCCGAGGTTCACGTCGAGGCCCGCGGTCTGCACGTAGGTGAACAGGCTGCTCTCCACGCGGCGGGTGTCGGGGGACACGGCGAGCAGGGCGAGCAGCGCGCCGATCGACGCCCCGAACGAGGCCAGCACCGCGAGCGAGGCGAGCCATCCCGCGGTGCGGCCCGGCAGCAGGCGCCAGCCGAGCCCCACGAGGGCCATGCCCACCAGCGGGCAGAGGAGGACCATCCACCCCCAGAAGGCGATCATCGATGCGGCCGCCTCCGGATCAGCCACGGAGGGTGGTGACCGCGTCGACGTCGATTGGCACGTGGCGCCGGTACATGGCGACGATCAGCCCGAGGCCGATCACCACCTCGCACGCCGCCACCACCATCACGATCAGCGCGAAGATCTGGCCGTCGGGCGAGCCGTGCATGCGGCCGAAGGCCACGAGCGCGAGGTTGCCTGCGTTCAGCATGAGCTCCAGGCAGAGCAGCACCACCAGCGGATTGCGCCGGGTCAGCACCCCGGCCGCGCCCACGCAGAAGATGAGCGCCGAGAGCAGGACGTACCAGGAGGCGCTCATCCGGACCTCGCGACGGAGACCGCGTCTTGCTCCGGGGGGTTCCCGGGGGGCGTCCCCCCGGGGTAGTCCAAGCCCCGCCGGCGGCGCGCGAGCACCACGGCGCCCACCGCGGCCACGAGCAGCAGCAGGGAAGCGCCCTCGAAGGCCACGAGGAAGCGGGAGAGGAGCAGGGCGCCCACCTGCTCGGGCGAGCCGAAGCCGGGCGACACCGCGGGGCCCTCGGTGTCGAGCGCGGTCAGGCCCGAGCCCGCCAGCGCCAGCGTCAGCTCCACGAAGAGGGCGAGCGCGAACAGCGGCCCGAGGCGAGCCACCGCGTCGATCGGCGGGGTCTCCGAGGTGGCCCCCCCGCCGATGTAGGCGACCACGAAGACGTAGAGCACCATCACCGCCCCCGCGTAGACCACCACCTGCGCGGCGGCCAGGAACGCCGAATGCAGCAGCAGGAACAGCGTGGCCAGCGCTACCAGGTGACCCACCAGCGCGAGCACGCTGAAGAACGGGTTGCGCAGCAGGACGATGCCCACCGCACCGCCGAGCGCGAGCGTGGCCGCCACGAAGAAGACGATGACCTCCAGTCCCACGTCGAGCTCGGTCCGCGGCGGTCGCTACTCGTCGTCGCGGCGCAGCGGCGTGCGCTCGATCGGGTCGGCGAGGAGCATCTCCTTGGTGAAGATGAGGTCCGAGCGCGAGTAGTCGGAGAGCTCGTAGTCGTTGCCCATCGTGATCGCGTCGAACGGGCACGCCAGCTCGCAGTAGCCGCAGAAGATGCAGCGGGTCAGGTTGATCTCGTACACCGCGGCGTAGCGCTCGCCGGCCGAGACCGGGTCCTCGGC
>JACCZP010000293.1 GCA_013695885.1 Thermoleophilaceae bacterium
CTCGGGCTCGAGACCGTGGGCGACCTGCTCGAGCACCTTCCCCACACCCACCGCGACCGGCGCGAGAAGTCGCGCGTCGCCGACCTGCGCCTCGGCGAGGATGCCACCGTCGAGGTCGTGATCCGCTCGGTCACCGTCCGGCCGATGCACCGCCGGCGCGGCAAGCGCGTGGAGGCGCGGGTGGCCGACGAGTCGGGGCCCCTGCTCGCGGTGTGGTTCAACCAGCCCTGGATCGCCCGGCGCCTGGGCGAGGGATCGCGCGTGCTCCTGCACGGCCGGGTGAAGCGCCGGGGGGAGCTGTGGGTGACCGAGCACGAGCCCTCGGCGGGGTCCGGCGGCGGGCTGTCCACCCTGGGCCTCGTCCCCGTCTACCCCGGCTCCGAGAGGCTGCCGCCCGACCGCCTGCGCGGGCTCGCGCACGCCACGCGGGGCCTCGCGCGCCATGCCGTCGAGCCGCTGCCGGCGCGCCTGCGACGCGCCGAGCGCCTTCCGAGCCGACCGGCGGCCCTGACCGCGGCCCACTTCCCCGAGACCGAAGCGGAGGCGTCGGACGCCCGCCGACGCCTCGTCTTCGAGGAGCTCTTCCTGCTCGAGGTCGGCCTCGCCGCCCGCCGGCGCGAGCGGGGGGAGGGCCGGCGCGCGGCGAGCCTCGAGGCCGGCGGGTCGCTGGTCGAGCCCTGGCTCGCCAGGCTCCCGTTCCGCCCGACCGACGACCAGGCCCGGGCCTTCGCCGAGATCGACCGTGAGCTTCGCTCCGAGCGGCCCATGCAGCGGCTGCTGATGGGGGAGGTGGGATCGGGGAAGACCGTGGTGGCCCTCCACGCCATGCTCCGCGCCGTCGAGTCCGGCGTCCAAGCCGCGCTCATGGCGCCTACCGAGACCCTCGCCGAGCAGCATCTGGCCACCCTCGACCGCCTGCTCGGAGGCCACCTTCCGATCGCCCTTCTCACCGGGTCGACGCCGGAGCGCCGCCGCCGCGAGGTGCTCGCCCGGCTCGGATCGGGTGAGCTCGGGCTCGTGGTGGGCACCCACGCGCTGATCGAGCCGTCCGTCCAGTTCCGTGACCTGGCGATGGTGGTGGTGGACGAGCAGCACCGTCTCGGGGTGCGTCAGCGGGCCGCGCTCGACGCCAAGGCCTCGGACGGCCTCGCGCCCCACGCCCTTCACATGACGGCCACGCCCATCCCCCGCACCCTCGCCCTCACCGCCTACGGCGACCTCGACGCCACGCTCCTGCGGGAGCTGCCGGCCGGCCGGCGCCCGGTGGAGACGTTCGTCGTGGACGGCACCCGGGCCCGCGCCCGTGCCTACGAGCGCGCACGGGAGGAGATCGCGGCCGGGCGCCAGTGCTTCGTGGTGTGCCCGCTGGTCGAGGAGTCCGAGGCGCTCCAGGCGACGGCGGCGGGGACCGAGCGCGACCGCCTGGCCCTCACCGAGTTCCGCGGCATGCGCGTGGAGCTGATCCACGGACAGATGTCCTCCCGGCGCAAGGCCGAGGCCATGGCCTCGTTCGCCGCCGGAGACGCTCCGGTGCTCGTGGCCACGAGCGTGATCGAGGTGGGGATCGACGTGCCGAACGCCTCGGTGATGCTCATCGAGGCCGCCGAGCGCTACGGCCTCTCCCAACTGCATCAGCTCCGCGGCCGGGTGGGGCGCGGCGGACACGCGTCGGTGTGCATCGCCTTCGGCGATCCCGAGCTGCCGCGCCTGCGCGCGCTGGCCGAGGAGCGCGACGGCTTCCGCCTGGCCGAGGTCGACCTCGAGCTGCGGGGTGCCGGCGAGGTGCTCGGTACCCGCCAGAGCGGGCTGCCGGAGTTCCGCTTCGCGCGCCTGCCCGAGGACGTCGAGCTGCTCGAGCGGGCCCACCGGCGGGCTCTCGAGTTGCTGGCCGACGACCCGCGTCTGGATGCGCCCGAGCACGTCCTCCTGCGCGACGCGGTGGCCGCTCGGTTCGGGCCAGAGCTCGAGCCGATCCCGGCGTGAGGATCGTCGCCGGGCGCCTCGGCGGCCGCCGCATCGAGGCGCCGGCCGGGCACCGGACGCGCCCCACCGCAGACCGCGTGCGCGAGGCGCTGTTCTCGATCCTCGGTCCGGTGGACGGCGCGCGCGTCCTCGACCTCTACGCCGGCTCGGGCGCGCTCGGCATCGAAGCGCTCTCGCGTGGGGCCGCGGAGGCCGTGTTCGTCGATCGGGATCGGCGCGCGGTCGCCGCCATCAGGGCCAACCTTGCGACGCTCGAGATCGAGGCGCCGGTTCTCTGCGCGGACGCCGCCGACTACCTGGAGGGACGCCGTGCCCCAGGAGCACCCGGCCCCTTCGACCTCGTCTTCGCCGACCCGCCTTATAGTTCCGCCGCTGCTCTGACCGGCCCGCTGTCGGCCCTGCTGCCGGCCGTGCTCTCCGAAGATGCCCGCATAGTGACCGAATCCGACAACCGCGCGCCGCTCGAGCTCGACTTCCCGGTCGTCACCGCGCGCCGCTACGGCGACACCCGCATCGCCGTCCACCGTGCCTCCTGACAAGGCCGGAACGGTGGTGTGCCCGGGGTCGTATGACCCGGTCACCTTCGGCCACCTCGACATCATCGAGCGCACCGCGGCGGTGTTCGAGAAGGTGATAGTTGCCGTCGTGAACCAGCCGGTCCGCAAGCAGAAGACCCTGTTCAGCGCGGAGGAGCGCTGCGGCTTCATCGAGGCGGAGGTCACCGAACTCGGCAACGTGCAGGTGAAAACCTTCGATACGCTGATCGTTCACTTCGCACGTGAGAACGGCGCTCACGCTATCGTCAAGGGACTTCGAGCGATCTCGGACTTCGAGTACGAGTTCGAGATGAACCAGCTCAACCGCCAGATGGCCCCCGACATCGAGAGCATCTACATGATGTCCTCGCCGAGGTTCTCGTTCCTGAGCTCGAGCGGGGTCAAGGAGCTCGCCACCTTCGACGGCGACCTGACCGGCCTAGTTCCCGAGGGCGTGTCGGGTCCGTTGCACAAGGCCCTGAAGCGCTGATGGATCACCCGCCACACCAGACCTGAGACGAACTGAGGTTTCGCCCACATGGATGTCCTCGTCCTGATCGACAAGCTCGACGACCAGATCCACAACGCCAAGCCGGTGCCCCTCACCGACCAGGTGCGTGTGGACAAGGAGGAGATCTACGACATCCTCGACCAGATGCGGGCCACGGTCCCCGAGGAGATCAAGCAGGCCCGCTGGATCGTCAAGGAGCGCCAGGAGATGCTCGCCGAGGCCAAGCGCGAGGCCGAGCGCATCGTCAAGGAGTCCCAGGACGAGCAGTCGAGGCTGATCTCGGAGGAGACGGTGGTGCGCCAGGCCGAGCGTCAGGCGGAGGAGATCGTCGAGGACGCCCGCGCCCGTGAGCGCGAGATTCGCCTGGGGGCCGAGGACTACGCCGACGACATCCTGAACACGCTCGAGGTCAACCTCTCGAAGTTCACGCAGGCGGTGCAGCGGGGGCGTGAGCGCCTGGCCGGCGAGGCGCCGTCGGAAGTGCCCTAGCCCCGGCTGGGAGGCCTCCGCACCCTGCCGTTCCGGCCCTGCGCGAGGCTAGTCTCGAAGGTCATGTCCCGCCGCACCGACGTGTTCGACCTCGGGGCGCTCGCACTCTCGTCGGGGGAGGCCAGGCGGTTCGACCTCGAGGTCGAGACCGACCCTCTGACCCTCGGAGGGGAGAGCTATCAGGCGGCGCCGTCGCGCCTGCCCGTCCGGCTCGACGTCGCGCGCACCGGCTCGGGCTACACCCTGAGGCTGCGCTTCGAGGCGCAGCTCGAAGGCCCCTGCATGCGCTGCCTCGAGCCCTCGGGCGCAGCTTTCGAGGTCGACGCGCGTGAGGTCCACCAGGAAGGACGCGGAGAGGACCCTGAGCTCCGCTCACCCTACGTCGCCGGCGACGACCTCGACGTGCGGTCGTTCGCGCGCGAGGCGCTGGTTCTGGCGCTGCCGTCGCAGGTCGTATGTCGCGAGGACTGCCGAGGGATCTGCGCCGAGTGCGGCGCGAGCCTGAACGAGGCCGCCGAGCACACGCACGAGCGGGCGCCCGACCCGCGCTGGGCGAAGCTCTCCGAGATCGAATTCGAGTAGCACCGGCTCGGACTACACTCGCCCGCTCATGGCGGTCCCCAAGCAGAGGCAGTCGCACGCGCGCACGAACAAGCGCCGCTCGCAGCACAAGATCGGCGCTCCGGCGCTGGCTGAGTGCCCGCACTGCCACGCCGCCAAGCGCCCGCACCGGGTTTGCGCCACCTGCGGGCACTACGCCGGCCGCGAGATAGTCGCTCCGCCCTCCCCCGGCGAGGAGTAGCCCCTCTCTCAAGGTCGGTTGGCATGGGAGCCGGCCGCGGCAGTGTGCGCCGGTGCCGCCGCGGGCGCTGGTAGCTTCGCCATCCGGATGACGGGCGATCCCGCGCCAGCCGGTGGGGCGGCCCTGCGCTCCCTGCTCGAGGAGCTCCCCGAGGACCTCGCCGAGGTCGCGTTCACCCACGCGTCGTGGGCGGATCGTCCGCCGGCTTCCTACGAGCGCCTCGCCTTCCTCGGTGACTCGGTGCTCGGGCTGGCCGTCTCGGAGCACCTCTTCCCCCGCTTCGAGACCTACGGCGCGGGAGAGCTCACCAAGGTCCGCGCGCAGGCGGTGGCGCGCCAGGCGTGTGCCGACGTGGCGCGCGAGCTCGACCTTCCCGCTCGCCTCGAGGCCGCGACGCCCGAGCGAGCCGGCATCGCCGCGGCCACGCTGCTCGAGAGCGACCGCGTGCTGGCCTCGGTGTGTGAGGCTGTGATCGGGGCGGTGTTCCTCGCGTTCGGGTACGCGCGGGTGGCCCCGGCGGTGGTCGCCGCCTTCGCCGGGCAGGTCGACGAGGCGTTGCGTGCTCCCACGGACTTCAAGTCGGACCTCCAGGAGCGGCTCGCCCGTAGCGGCGATGTCGTGCTCTACCGGATCGACCTGGAGGAGGGACCGGCCCACGCGCGTCGCTTCGTGGCCGTGGCCGTGGCCGGTGGTCGCGAGGTGGGACGGGGAGAGGGTCGGACCAAGAAGGGCGCCGAGCAGGAGGCCGCGCGCCGCGCCCTCGACCAGCTGGTCCCGGGCTAGGACGGCGCCGACGGTGCACCTTCGCTCGCTCACGATCAAGGGCTTCAAGTCCTTCCCGGACCGCACCCGGCTCGAGTTCACCCCGGGCGTCTCCGTGGTCGTCGGCCCGAACGGCTCCGGCAAGTCCAACATCACCGACGCGGTGCTGTGGGCGCTCGGCGAGCAGAGCCCGCTGGCCGTCCGTGGCCAGAGCATGCAGGACGTGATCTTCGCCGGCACGGCGGGCACGCCATCGCGCTCGGCGGCCGAGGTCGAGGTGGTGATCGACAACGGCGGGGGCGACCTCGCCAGCGAGTACTCGGAGGTCTCGGTGCTGCGCCGGCTCGATCGGTCCGGCGAAGGCGAGTACCGGCTGAACGGCGCCCGCTGTCGCCTGGTCGACGTGCTCGAGGTGCTCTCGGACACCGGGCTCGGCAAGGAGATGCACTCGGTGGTCTCCCAGGGGAGGATCGAGTCGATCATCCACTCGCGTCCGCGCGACCGGCGGCTGCTGATCGAGGAGGCGGCGGGGCTCGGCAAGCACCGCAAGCGCCGCCACCGGGCGGAGCTGAAGCTGCGCCGCGCCGAGCAGAACCTGGCCCGCGCCCGCGACGTCGAGCGCGAGGCGCGCTCGCACCTGCGGCCGCTCAAGCGCCAGGCCGAGGCCGCCGAGCAGCACGCCCGACTCGAGCGCGGCCAGCTCGAGGCCCGGCTCGAGC
>JACCZP010000142.1 GCA_013695885.1 Thermoleophilaceae bacterium
GCGCGATGATCGCGCCCACCAGCACGATGCCGTGGATGGCGTTGGTGGCCGACATGAGCGGCGTGTGAAGGAGGCTCGGCACCCGGGCGATGAGCTCGAAGCCGATGACCACGGCCAGGGCGAAGACGGTGAACTCGGCGAGCAGCTGGGCTGTGTCGGGGGGAGGGGTCACTGGGCTTCGGTCTCCTTGTCGCTCTTCTGGTCGAGCGCCTCGCGCGTGCGGCCCCGCACCTCGCCGTCGTGGGCGACGCACGTCTCGTCGGTGATCTGGTCCTCGAAGTCGAACTCGAGCTCGGGCTCGTCGTCGTCGTCCGAGTCGTCGTCCTCGTCCTTGTCCTTGTCTTTGACGAGGTGGGTCAGCAGGTTGACCATGTTCCGGGAGAGCAGCGCGCTGGCGTGGATCGGCAGGGTGGACGCAACGTCGGTGGGCCCGTGGATCTTCACCTGCTCGTGGTCGACGATCTCGCCGGCCTCGGTCAGCTCGCAGTTGCCGCCCGACTCGGCGGCGAGGTCGACGATCAGCGAGCCCGGCTTCATGGACGAGACCATCTCCTCGGTCACGAGCGTGGGGGCCTTCCGACCGGGCACGAGCGCCGTGGTCAGCACCACGTCCATCTGGGTGATGCGCTCGCTGACGAGCTCCTGGTCGCGACGCTGCTTCTCCTCGCTCTGCTCCTTCGCGTAGCCGCCGGTGTCCTCCTCGTCCTCCTCGTCGCCGGCGGCCTCCTCGTCGCTTTCCTCCCCGGAGGCGGACGCGCCGTTCTCGTCACTCGAGCGCTCGGGCAGGCCAAGCAGCGCACGCAGGCCCCCAGCCAGCTTCTGCCCGGTGCTCGGCTCGGCCGGCTCCTCTTCCTCGGCCTCCTGCTCCTCCTCCTCGTCCTTCGCCTCGATCCAAGTGGCACCGAGGCTGCGCACCTGATCGGCCACCTCGGGGCGGATGTCGAAGGCCTCGACGTCGGCGCCCAGGCGCTTCATCGTGGCGATGGCCTGTAGGCCGGCGACGCCCACGCCGAGCACCATCACCTTGCCGGCCTTCATGGTGCCGGCGGCGGTGGTCATCATCGGCAGGTAGCGCCCCAGCGAGTCAGCGGCCAGCAGCGCGGCCTTGTAGCCGCCGATCGAGCCCATCGAGGAGAGCGCGTCCATGCTCTGCGCGCGGGCGATGCGCGGGACGGTCTCGAGGGCGAGCGCGGTGGCGCCCGCCTCGGCCAGCTTCTCGATCCGCTCGGGCTCGGTGAGCGGCTCGAGGAAGCCGATCACGACCTGGCCGTCCCCGAGCTGGCCGATCTCCTCGTCGGACGGGACGCGGATCTTGAGCACGACGTCGGCCTGCTTGTAGACCTCGGCCGCGTCCGAGGCGATCGTCGCCCCGGCCTCCTCGTAGGCCTCGTCGAGGTTGAAGTCGCGGCCGGCGCCGGACTCGACCAACACCTCGATGTCCTGCTTGCCGAGCTTCTCGACGCCCTCGGGCACGAGCGCCACGCGGCGCTCGCCCTCGGCGGTCTCCTTGGGTACCCCGACCTTCAACGCGCGCGAATGATACGGCCCGTCCTCAGAGGCCACCGGGGGTCTCCATGCCGTCGAGGAGCTTCCAGTTGCCGGCGAGGGCCGCCTCGGCCAGCTCCACGAGCCGGTCGGCGTCGGCCTCACGGGCCGTCGCGGCCAGGATGGCGCGGGAGTGGGCGGCGTGGTCGTGGTCGCGCTCGGCGTGCAGGCGGAAGTACGCGACCCCGGCGTCCTCGTGCGTCATGCCGTAGTGCTCGACCAGGCCGCCGAGCTTCGTCTGGGCGATGGCCGGCTGCGAGGCCTCGAGCGCGTAGAGCACGGCCAGGCGCTCGAGCATCCCGTCTCCGGCCGTCCAGGCCTCGGCGCACTGCGCGCTCTCGGGGAGCGGCGCGCGGTCGGTCTCCCCGCCGACGGCACGGGCGAAGTCGTCCCACATCTCGACGTGCGCGGCCTCCTCGGCGGCGTGGGCGGCGAGCTCGACGCGCCGGGCGGGATCGGCCTGGCGGGCGCAGGCCGCGGACTGGTCGGCCAGCGCGGTGACCGCATGGCGGTACTCGCCGGCGTAGCGCGCCAGCTCGTCGCGCAGCAGCTCGCCCCGGTTCCAGCGGCGGTAGAAGGGGTGGTTCAGGACGTCCCAGCGGCGGCGGGCGTCGTCGAGGCGCTCGAGAAGCTCCACGGCGGCTCCTTTCGTCGGAGTCGGAGAAGACGCGCATCCTACGGGCCGCAGGGGAGATCGGCGTCGCGAGGACCGGCGCGCCGGTACGGTAGGCGGACACCACACACCCCGGGGGGCCTCCGCACGAGGGGCTGAGAGGGCGCTTCCTGGCGCCGACCCGCCGAACCTGATCTGGGTAATGCCAGCGAAGGGAGGACACATGCCCCACCGCACCGCATTCTCCGAGTCCGACGAATGCCGGACGCAGATGCACCTCGCCCGCCGGGGTGTCGTCTCCCCCGAGATGGAGCGGGTGGCCGAGCGCGAGCACCTTCCGGCCGAGACCGTCCGCGAGGAGGTGGCCCGTGGCCGCATGATCATCCCCGCCAACGTGCACCACGCGGCGCTAGACCCCATGGCCATCGGCCTGCGGGCCGGGGTGAAGGTGAACGCAAACATCGGCAACTCGCCCACCACCTCGTCGCTCGACGAGGAGGTCGAGAAGCTCACCCTTTCCGAGCGCTACGGCGCCGACACGGTGATGGACCTCTCCACCGGCAAGCGCATCGACGAGACGCGCGAGGCCATCCTCGCCCGGGCCACCGTTCCCATCGGCACGGTTCCGATCTACCAGGCCATCGAGCAGGTCAAGAGCCCGGAGGAGCTGAGCGGCGACCTGCTGCTCGAGGTCATCGAGCACCAGGCCCGCCAGGGCGTCGACTACATGACCATTCACGCTGGCGTGCGCCTCGAGCACCTGCCGCTCTGCCAGCACCGGGTGACGGGGATCGTCTCCCGAGGGGGCGGCCTGCTGGCCCGCTGGATGGTGCATCACCGCACCGAGAACCCGCTGTACGAGCGCTTCGACGACGTGGTCGAGATCTGCCGCGAGCACGACGTCTCGATATCGCTGGGGGACGGCCTGCGCCCGGGCTCGATCGCCGACGCCTCGGACGCCGCCCAGTTCGCCGAGCTCGACACCCTCGGGGAGCTGACCGAGCGCGCCTGGGAGCGCGACGTGCAGGTGATGGTCGAGGGCCCGGGCCACGTGCCGATGGACCAGCTCGAGGAGAACGTGCGCCGCCAGCGCGAGGTGTGCCGGGAGGCGCCCTTCTACACGCTCGGGCCGCTCGTGACCGACGTCGCCCCCGGCTACGACCACATCACCTCGGCCATCGGGGCGGCGATCGTGGGCTGGCACGGCACCTCGATGCTCTGCTACGTGACGCCGAAGGAGCACCTGGGCCTCCCGAACGCCGACGACGTCAAGCAGGGGCTGATCGCCTACCGGATCGCCGCCCACGCCGCCGACCTGGCGCGCGGCAACCGCCGGGCCGCCGAATGGGACCGCGCATTGTCAAAGGCGCGCTTCGACTTCGACTGGCGCGAGCAGTTCCGCCTGGCGCTCGACCCCGACACGGCACAGGCCATGCACGACGAGACGCTCTCCGACGACTACTTCAAGACCGCGGAGTTCTGCTCGATGTGCGGCCCGAAGTTCTGCCCGATGCACAACTTCCGCGACGTGGACTGGGAGGCGATCCGCTCGGTGGTTGCCGAGCGCCGGCGCGAGCGCGAGGCGGTCGCGTAGCGGCCGCGCTCCCGGGGCTGCGCGGCTCCGACCTCCGCCCCGGGCGGCCCGCGGTGCCGTAAGCTCGCTGCGCACG
>JACCZP010000321.1 GCA_013695885.1 Thermoleophilaceae bacterium
CTGCTCTCGAGAATGCGATGTACGCCGTGGAGCACGGGGTCCACCTCGTCGAGCTCGGCCTCTTCGTGGAGTTCGAGCCTCCGGCCGTCGACCTCGACTTCCTCGGCTTCCCGGTGCCGCCCACCGACCCCGAGGACGTGGCCGCCTCGCTCGAGCGCTACCGGATCACCGCCTACCGCGAGGCGCTGCCGGGCTACCTGTTCGTCGCGCTGATGATCACCGCGGTAGGGCTGCCGCTTGTGCTCGCCCCCTTTGCCGGGCTGTCGGTCGCCCGCAGCCGCCGCGCGCCCTCACGGGGCCTGGGGGCGGCGTGGGGCGCGACGGTGGGGCCGCTGTGGGCGCTCGCCATGGCCCTTCTCGACGGGCTGATCGACAAGCCGGTGTTCGGCCAGCCGGTGCCCGGATCGGTCTTCGCCACGTTCCTGCTGGTCGGGACCCTGCTGGGTGCGCTCGGCGGCCTGCTGGCGCCCCCGCGTCGCCCGGTCCCTCCCGCTACTTGATGACCGCGATCGTGTCGCCGGTGGCCACCGAGCCGCCCTCCGACACCGAGAGCTCCTCGACGGTGCCGCCGCGGTGGGCCTCGATCTCGTTCTCCATCTTCATGGCCTCGATCACGCAGATCAGCGCACCCTCCTCCACCTCGGCGCCCTGGTCGACGGCCACCCGCAGCACCGTCCCCTGGATCGGCGAGGAGAGCCTCTCGGCGCTGTCTCCTCCGCCCGATCCCGACCGCTCGCGGCGGCGGGGAGCCTGGCGCCGGCCGGCCCCGTCGGCCGCGCCGTTACCGCCGCGGCCGAGCGCCGCGCCGATGACCTTCACGTCGAAGCGCCGGCCCGAGACCTCCACCGCGTAGGAGCGCTCCTCCTTCTCCTCCTCGTCTTCGAGCTCCTCCTCGGGCGGCGCGCCCGCGGGGGCCGTAGCCGTGGACCCCAGCCACTCCGGATCGGCGATCAGGTCGGCGCAGGTCTCGGCGCCCCGCCACTGATCGGTGCCGAGCAGGGCGTGGTGAAACGGGATCAGGGTGGTGAGCCCGCCGACCTCGAACTCGCGTAGCGCCCGGCGCATCCGCACGGTCGCGCGTTCGCGGTTCGCATCCCAGACGATCAGCTTCGCGACCATGGAGTCGTAGAAGGGCTGGATCTCGGCGCCGGCCTCGAGCCCCGAGTCCACCCTCACGCCCGGCCCCGAGGGCTCGCGGTAGGAGCCGATGCGCCCCGGCGCCGGGGAGAAGCTCTGGGCGGCGTCCTCGGCGTTGATCCGGCACTCGATGGCGTGGCCGGAGATCCGCACGTCGTCCTGGCGCACCGACAGCTCCTCCCCGGCGGCCACGAGGATCTGCTCGCGCACGATGTCGATGCCGGTCACCATCTCGGTCACCGAGTGCTCGACCTGCACGCGTGTGTTCATCTCGAGGAAGAAGTAGTCGTCATCCTGGAGGAGGCCCTCGATCGTCCCCGCCGAGCGGTAGCCCACCGCTCGCGCGGCCTCCACGCCGATCTGGCCGATGCGCTCGCGCAACTCATCGTCCACCAGCGGCGCCGGGGCCTCCTCGATCAGCTTCTGGTGGCGACGCTGCACCGAGCAGTCGCGCTCGCCGAGGTGGACGACGTTGCCGTGGGCGTCCGCGAGCACCTGCACCTCCACGTGGCGCGGGTTCTTGAGGTAGCGCTCGAGGTACACCGTGGGATCGGAGAAGAAGCGCTCGCCCTCGCCCGAGGCGCCCTCGAACGCCGACTCGAGCTCCTCCTCGGACCGCGCGACGCGGAATCCGCGCCCGCCGCCACCGCCCGCCGCCTTGACCGCCACCGGGTAGCCGATGTCCTCGTCGATGATCCTGCGGGCGTCCTCCACCGACTCGACCGGGTCGGTGGTGCCGGGCACGATCGGCACGCCGGCGTCGCGCATCAGCCCGCGCGCGCGGGTCTTGGTGCCCATGGACTCGATGGCCTCGGCCGGGGGGCCGACGAAGGCGATCCCCGCTTCCTCGCACGCGCGCGCGAAAGGGGCGTTCTCGGCCAGGAAGCCATAGCCGGGGTGGATGGCCTCGGCACCGGACTGCCTCGCCACCTCCAGGATCCTGTCGACGTTCAGGTAGCTCTCGGCCGGCGCTCCGCCGCCGAGGAGGTAGGCCTCGTCGGCGCGGCGGACGGGAGGGGCATCGCGATCGGGCTCGGAGTAGACGCCCACGGTCCCCACCCCAAGCTCCTCGCAGGCGCGCATCACCCGCACCGCGATCTCGCCGCGATTGGCGATCAGGACCTTGGCGAACACGGCGGGCAAGACTAGTGCCGGCGCGCCCGGGCTGACCTGCGGCGCACCGCAGGCCCTCATCCATCACAATCCCCGCGGTGCGACGGCTGCTCACGCTTGGAGTGGCGCTCGCCGTCGCGCTCTTGGCGGCCACGCCCGCCTCCGCGGCCACCTTCCGGTCCTGCCGCGAGGCGGGGGTCATCGAGTGCGCCCGCATCACGGTGCCACTCGACCGCTCCGGCGAGGTCTCCGGCGAGGTGCCGCTGCACGTGGAGCGGGTGCGGGCCCTCGGGGGCCGGAGCACCGGCGCGATCTTCGCGCTCGCCGGCGGCCCGGGGCAGGCCGCCTCGCCGCTCACCGAGGGGTTCGGCTTCACGCTCGAGTCGGCCCTCGACACACGCGATCTCGTGGTCTTCGACCAGCGCGGCACCGGCCGCTCCGGCGCGCTGAGCTGCCTGACGCTGGACGGCCCCGACGAGGGCCTCGACATCGGCAGTGCGGTGGCCGGCTGCGCCCAGGAGCTCGGCCCCCGCCGCGCCTTCTACACGACCCAGGACTCCGCCGACGACATCGAGACCGTGCGGCGCGAGCTCGGCGTGGAGAGGATCGCCCTCTACGGCACCTCCTACGGCACCAAGGTGGCGCTGGCCTACGCCGATCGCTACCCGGAGCACGTGGAGCGGATGGTGCTCGACTCCGTGGTGGAGCCGGACGGCCCCGACCCGCTCTCCCGCGAGGCCCTCGAGGCCGTGCCCCGGGTGCTCCGCGAGCTCTGCCGCCGAGGATGCGAGGGGGTCACCGACGATCCCGCGCGCGACGTGGCGGCGCTCGTGGCGCGCCTCGCGGCCGGCCCTCTCAAGGGCTACCGGGTGGATCCGCAGGGGCGCCGCGAGCCCGCCGAGCTCCGGCGCGAGGAGGTGCTCGCCTTCCTGATCGCCGCCGACTTCCTGCCGCAGGTGAGGACCGTGTTCCCGGGCGCCGTCCGCGGCGCGCTGGCCGGTGACCTCGCGCCGCTGCTGCGCCTCGTGGGCGCCGCACGCGGCCAGGCCCCGGAGCCCGAGCCGCCCGAGGCGTTCAGCCAGGCGCTCTACCTGGCGACGATCTGCGAGGACGTCTCGTTCCCCTACGACCGCGACGCGCTGCCCGAGGAGCGCGCGCGGCAGGCTCGACAGGCGGTGGAGAGGATGCCGGACGACGCCTTCTTCCCGTTCGACCGGGAGACCGCCCTGCGGATCGGCCTCGTGGAGCTGTGTGCGAGCTGGCCGAGCTCCGGTCGCGAGCTCGACGATGTCTCGACCGACGACGCGATCTCCGAGGCGCCCACCCTCCTACTCAGCGGTGAGGAGGACCTGCGCACGCCGGTCGAGTCCGCGCAGCGCACCGCATCGCGGCTGCCCGGGGCGTCGATGCTGAGCGTGCCGAGCGTGGGCCACTCCGTGCTCGGGGTGGCATTCGATCTCTGCCCCGGCCGGCAGCTCGAGCGCTTCTTCACCGGGGGGGAGACCGGTGGGCGCTGTCCCGACGAGCTGCCCTTCGGCCCGGTGCGCCCTCCCGCCCCCCTGTCCCTCACCCAGGTGGCCTCGCCACGCGGGGTCCCTGGTCGCCGCGGGCGCACGCTCACCGCCACCGCACTGACGCTCGACGACACGCTGCTCACCGGCATCCTCACCGCCGTCGCGACCGACGACCCTACGGTGATCGTCGGCGGGGGCCTGCGCAGCGGGCGGTTCCGCCTCTCGATCGTCCGTCCCCCGGACGGGCTGTTCGGCCAGCCGGCCCAGGTCAGGCTCACCCTCGATCGGGTGGGCTACGTACCGGGCGTGCGCGTCAGCGGAAGCCTCCGGCTGGCACCGAACCTGGGGCTGAACGGCCGGGTGAGGGTCACGGGCTCCGCCGCCTCGCCGGCCCGCCTGTCGGTCCGTCCGATCCGCGACGGCTACCGGCTGAGCGGGCGGGTGGACGGCCGGACGGTCAGCGCCCGGGTGCGCACCGGAGGGATCTGAGCGGCGCGGGCGCGCCGGGTGCACTCCCTCAGGCGCTTCCCCACGGCTCCGCGTCGCCCCACGGCGACGGCCCCGCCGGGCCGAGCCCCACGCCCGCGAACAGCCCGGCGCGCAGCCACGGGCTCTCGCGTCGACCCGAACGTCCGGGCGCCGCGGCGGTGTCGCGCAGGAACTGCTCGATGGCGGCCGCGATGGCCGCGGCCTCCTCCGGGCTCGCGGCCGGGGCGCTCACCTCGGTCCGCGGTCGCGGAGGGTGCTGGCGGCCGTTCCTGCTCGCGCGGTCAGGCGCGGAGGAAGCTGGTTCGCGACCGTCGGGCGCATCTCGGCGCAGGGTATCGTCGCGACCAGCATGCCCCAGGTACCGGTCTTCGACCACGACACGGTGCTCGCGGTCGTCTCGCCGGAGGACGCCATCGAGCGGGTGCGCGAGGCCTTCGTCTCCTACGCCAGCGGTGACTGGGAGATGCCGCCGAAGGTCTACCTCGACGCCGCGCCGGGCGGCGACTTCAGGGCCATGCCGGCCAAGGGCGGCGGTCTGGCCATCCTCAAGTGGGTCACCTCGTTCCCCGCGAACGCGGCTCGCGGCCTGCCCGCGGTCACCGGGGTGATCTGCGTCTCGAGCGCCGAGGACGGCACACCGCTCGCGCTGATCGACGCGCGGGCGGTCACCGCGCTGCGCACCGGCGCGGTGGCCGCGGTGGCGGCCCAGGAGCTCGGTCGGGAGGACGCTCGCAGCGCCGGCATCCTCGGCTGCGGCGTGAACGGCGGGTGGGCGGCACGGTGCCTGGCGGCGGCGGAGTACGGGCCGGGCGTGTGCTTCGACCCCGACCCCGAGGCCGCCGGGCGGCTGGCCGGTGAGCTCGGCTGGGAGGCCGGGAGCCGTGAGGACGCCCTGGCCTGCGACGTCGTGACCTGCGTCACCCCCGGTCACGAGCCGGTGGTGCACGTGCGCGATCTCCGTCCGGGGCTCCACCTCTCGATGCTCGGCGCCGACGGGCCGGGGAAGGCCGAGGCCGAGGTCGAG
>JACCZP010000327.1 GCA_013695885.1 Thermoleophilaceae bacterium
CGACCCTGCCTCCCGACGACCCCATGGAGGGAAAGTAGACCACCTGCCGAGGCTGTGCGACCGAGTTCGCGACGCGTGTCTCGCCGTGGCCGCCGGCGCGCGCTCCGTGCGCGTCGACCTCGACGCCGCTCCGGCCGTCCAGCCCGGTCCCGCACCCGGGCTCGACCCCCGGGCGCACTTCCTCGAGGGCTCGCCCGAGGACGTTGCCCTCGGCCTTCTGACCGTCGACACCGTGAACTTCGGCTCGGGGTGGTTCCCCACCCTGCGAAAGCGGCCGGGGATGTCGGGGTACCTGACGATCGCCACGTCGCTGGCCGAGCGCTTCCGCCGCGAGGGCCCGTGGTCCGCGGCAGAGCTCGCGGCGATCGATACCGCCGAGGTGGCCGGCGTGCTCGCGCAGGACCCCGGCCACGAGCTGATGGACCTCTACGCCGAGGGCATGCGCCAGCTCGGGGCCTTCCTCGGGTCGCGCTCCGCCCTCGACGTGGTCGCCGAGGCGGGCGGATCGGCCGAGCGCCTGGCGGCGGACCTGGCCGCCGGCATGCCGTTCTTCGACGACCGCGGCTTCTACAAGCGCGCGCAGATCGTGCCGAGCGATCTGGCCCTGGCCGGCGTGGTGGAGCTCGACGACCTCGACCGCCTGACGATCTTCGCCGACAACCTCGTGCCCCACGTCCTGCGGATGGACGGCGTGCTGCGCTACGAGCCCGATCTGGCCGCCCACATCGACGCCGGGGAGCTGCTCCCGCCCGGTGGGGCGGAACGCGAGATCCGCGCGTGCGCGGTGGTGGCCTGCGAGGAGATCGCACGGCGCCTCGGGGTGGCGCCCCGCACGCTCGACCACTGGCTGTGGAACCGCGGTCAGTCCCCGCAGTACAAGGCCGTTCCGCGGCATCGGACGCGGACGGTGTTCTACTGAGCTCCCGTTCGGTCCGCCGGGCCCGACGGCTCTGAGTGCCCTCAGCCGCCGGCCGGGC
The DNA here is from genome assembly GCA_013695885.1 of Thermoleophilaceae bacterium. GTDB lineage: Bacteria > Actinomycetota > Thermoleophilia > Solirubrobacterales > Thermoleophilaceae > JACCZP01. Next base: position 978 of record JACCZP010000327.1, read on the forward strand.
TCGGACCGCGCGCACGGCGCATGGGCCGTACCTCGGCGCGCGGCTCCAGGCGCCGGCCGGTGGCCTCGGCCAGGAGCCCCTCGAGCTCGGCCACGCGCGCGGCGAGTGCCTTGATCGCGTCGGCCACCGGGTCGGGGAGGTGGGCCCAGTCGGCGTCCGGATCGGTGCGGCGGCCGTCGATGCGGACGGGATGGCCGGGATTTCCGACCACCGTCGAGTTCGCGGGAACGTCGTGGATGACGACCGAGTTGGCACCGACCTTGGAGGCACGGCCGACGCGGATCGGCCCCAGCAGCTTGGCTCCGGATCCGACGACCACGTCGCTCTCCACGGTGGGATGGCGCTTGCCGCGGTGGAACCCGGTCCCCCCGAGCGTCACCCCCTGGTAGAGGGTTACGTTGTCGCCGATCTCCGCGGTCTCCCCGATCACGACACCGGTGCCGTGATCGATGAAGAGGGACTCGCCGATGCGAGCGGCGGGATGGATCTCGACCCCGGTCACCACCCGCGCCGCCCCTGACAGGACGTGCGGCACGAGGGGAAGTCCGGCCTCGTAGAGGCCGTGGGCCACGCGGTGGGTGAGCAGGGCGTGGACCCCGCCGTAGGTGAGCAGGATGTCGGAGCCCCCGAGCGTGCGTGCGGCGGGATCGCGCTCGCGCGCCGCCGCCACGTCCTGGCGGAGCTCGCGCGTCACACGCCTCAGGGTGCCGAGTCCGAGCACGGCTACGCGCGGGCGCCGGATGGGGACATGCCGGTCATTGTGCCGCAGCGGCCACGCGCGCGCACGCAGGGCAGTCGGGGCGGCGACGGACCGAGACGATCGTCTGGGTCGCGTCCCGACCCTCGATCTGGAGCAGCCGGTCGAGCAGCGGCTCACCGACCTCGGCCACGAGCTTCAGCGCCTCGAGCGCCTGATGGGAACCCACGATCCCCGCCATCGGCCCGAGCACCCCCGCCTCACGGCAGCTCGGCACCGCGCCTGCGGGCGGCGGCGTGGGGAACGCGCACCGGTAGCAGGCCGACCGTCCCGGACGGATCGACAGCACGAGCCCGCCCAGGCCGAGCACCCCGGCCTCGACCAGGGGCACGCCCGCCGCACAGCAGGCGTCGTTCACCGCGTAGCGGGTGTCGAACGAGTCCGAGCAGTCCACGACCAGCGACGCGCCGGCCACGAGCCCGGGAGCGGTGCGCACGTCCACCCTCAGCCGAAGCGGCTCGACGTGGACCTCGGGATTCAGCGCTCGCAGGCGCGCCGCCGCGCTCTCGACCTTGGCCGTCCCGAGGTCGCCGGTCGAGTGGACGGTCTGGCGGTGAAGGTTCGAGAGCTCGACCACGTCGGAGTCCACAAGCACGACGTGGCCGACGCCCGCCCCGACGAGGTAGGTGGCCACCGGCGTCCCGAGGGCGCCCACCCCGAGGACCATCACGCGTGCCTCGCCGAGACGGCGCTGCGCCGTGCCGCTCCACTCCGCCATCACGAGCTGGCGCGAGTAGCGCTCGAGCTCGGCGCCGGTGAGCGTCATCGCTTGAGGATGGAGACGATCTCCCCCCGCTCCGCGACCTCGTGGCCGTCCTCGCGAGCGGACCGGGGGACGCTCTCGAGAGGCTCGCCCGGATCGAGGCGCACTTCGAGGCGCTCGCCCGGATCGAGGTCCTCGAGCGCGAGACGGGTCCGCACCCAGGTCATGGGACAGAGCACCCCGGTCAGGTCGAGCTCGGCGCTCACGGGGCGAAGAACGGCGTCGAAACGTAGCGCTCGCCGGAGTCGGGCAGCACGACCACGATCCGCCGTCCCTCCCACTCCGGCCGCGAGCCCACCTCGATCGCCGCGTGCAACGCCGCCCCGCACGAGAGCCCGATGAGCAGCCCCTCGCGCCGGGCGGCGAGGCGGGCGCAGTCGATCGCGTCGTCGTCGCTCACCGCGATCACCTCGTCGATCACCTCGCGGTCGAGCACCGCGGGCACGAAGCCCGCTCCGATCCCCTGGATGCGGTGGGGCCCGGGGGCCTCCCCCGACAGGACCGCCGAGGCCCGCGGCTCCACGGCAACGACGTGGAGGCGGGGATTGCGCTCCTTGAGCCGCTCCCCCGCCCCGGTGATCGTGCCGCCGGTGCCAACCCCCGCCACGAGGACGTCGACGGCACCGCCGGCGTCGGCCCAGATCTCCTCGGCGGTCGTGCGACGATGCACCTCCGGGTTCGCGGGGTTCGAGAACTGGTCGGGGCGAAAGCACTCCGCGCGCTCGGAGGCCAGGCGGCAGGCCGCCGTCACGGCCTCGTCCATCCCTCCGAGGGAGGGGATCAGCGCGACCTCCGCCCCGAAGAGCCGCAGCAGGCCCTGACGCTCCCGGCTCATGCCCTCCGGCATGGCGAGCACCAACTCGTAGCCCTTGGCCGCACAGACGAACGCCAGCGCGATGCCGGTGTTCCCGGACGTGGCCTCGACAATCGTCGTGCGGCCGGGCTCGATGCGACCCTCGGCCTCGGCCGCCTCGATCATCGCGACGCCGATCCGGTCCTTGACGGACCCGCCCGGGTTGAGGGCCTCGACCTTGCCCAGGAGCTCGGCGCCGCAGCCGGGGGCGACGCGCTCGAGGCGCACGAGAGGGGTGTTGCCCACGAGCCGCGGCGAGCAGGCGGCCACACGGCTCGAGGGATGCTGCGTGTGCGCTCGACTGGGGGCGCTGGCCACGAGAGAGACCGTAGCGGTGCGCGAGTCCTCGCGAGAGGGCCGGCGCTCAGTCGTCGTCGTCCTGGCCGCCGCCTCTGGATCGGGC
>JACCZP010000335.1 GCA_013695885.1 Thermoleophilaceae bacterium
AGGATCGTCGCCCCGCCGAGGCGGTTCATGCGCGCCATCGTGGACTCCATGGAGAGCACCACGCGGCCCTTGACGTTCTCCTTCGCGCGCGTGAGCTCGTCCTCGCCGATCGGCTCGGACCGCAGCCGCGCGAGCTCGGCGGCGATCACGTCCATGGCCTCGCGCACGTTGTCGGGGCGGGTGCCCACGTAGACGCCCACCTGGCCGGCGTCCACGAAGCTGCCGCTGTAGCTGAACACCGAGTACGCCAGCCCGCGGCGCTCCCGCACCTCCTGGAACAGTCGCGAGGACGTCGAGCCTCCGAGCAGCGTGTCGAGCACGCGCAGGGCGTGACGGCGCTCGTCGGCGCGGGGGATCCCGCGACCGCCGAGGCACAGGTGATACTGCTCGGTGCTCTTCTGGTGGAAGCGCACCACCGGGCCGTCGGACGAGGGCGCCGCGTCGGGCACGCCGGCTGGCGGGCCGGGCTCCCCGAGCTGCGCGGCCACGAGCTCGACGATGTGGTCGTGGTCGACGTTCCCGGCGGCGGCCACCACCGTGCCCCGGGGCACGTAGCGGGCGTCGCGGTAGGCGGCCACCTGCGGGATGGGCACCGAGCCGATCACCTCGGCGGTGCCGATCACCGGCCGCCCGAGCGGGTGGTCGCCGAACATCGCCTCGGCCATCACGTCGTGCACCTTGTCCGAGGGCTCGTCCTCGTACATGGCGATCTCCTCGATCACCACCTGGCGCTCGGAGTCGACGTCCGGATAGGTCGGGCGCAGGACCATGTCGGACATGACCTCGAAGGCCCGCTCGAGGTGCTGGTCGAGGAAGCGCGCGTACAGGGACGTGGTCTCCTTGCCGGTCCCCGCGTTGATCTCCGCGCCCATCGCGTCGAAGATCTCATCGATCTCGGTGCTCGAGTAGCGGTCGGTGCCCTTGAACAGCAGGTGCTCGAGGAAGTGCGTGAGCCCCGCCTCGGCCGGCGTCTCGTGCCGCGAGCCGACGCCCAGGTAGAACCCGAGCGCCACCGACCGCACCGAGGGCACGGCCTGGGTGACCACCCGCGCCCCCGAGTCGAGCTCGGTGAGCCGGTGCTCCTCGTGGTCGAGCCCCGAGCCCGTGGTCACCGACCGGCCCTCGACGGTGAGGTCGGCCCGCTAACGGCGGTCGCGGCGGTGGGCGCCGCCGTCCCCGCCGCCGCGGCTCTCGCGACGCGGTCCGCCGCCGTTGCCCCGGCGAGGGCCGCGGTCTCCGCCACCGCCGGTGCCGACCTGGGCGAGCTCCTCGGCGGTCTTGCCGGCCACGTCGGGATCGTCGGCGCGGCGCAGGCCGATGCGGCCCCGCTCACGGTCGACCTCGACCACGCGGACGGCGATCTCGTCGCCGCGGTTGACCGCGTCCTCGACGGTCTCCACCCGCTGGCCGGGCGAGACGTTCGAGATGTGCAGCAGGCCGTCGGTGCCCTTGGCCAGCTCGACGAACGCGCCGAAGGTTGTGGTCTTGACGACCTTGCCGGTGAACTCGTCCCCGACCTCGACCTCCTTGGTCATCGAGCGGATGCGGTCGATCAGCCGGTCGCCGAGCTCACCGGTCTGGGCGTACACGCGGATCGTGCCGTCCTCGCCGACGTCGATCTGGGACTCGAACTCCTCGGACAGGGCGCGGATGGTCTCCCCGCCCTTGCCGATGACCATGCCGATCTTCTCGGTGTCGATCTGGATCGAGGCGATCCGCGGGGCGTACTGGGAGAGCTCCTCGCGCGGGCCGTCGATGACCTCGGCCATCTTCTCGAGGATGTGCTGCCGCCCGCGCAGCGCCTGCTCGAGCGCATCCCGCAGGATGTCGAACGAGACGCCGGTGATCTTGATGTCCATCTGGAGGGCGGTGATGCCCCGCTCGGTTCCGGCCACCTTGAAGTCCATGTCCCCCAGGTGGTCCTCGACGCCCGCGATGTCGGAGAGCACGATGTAGTCGTCGCCCTCCTTGATGAGGCCCATGGCGATGCCCGCCACCGGCCGCGCGATCGGCACGCCCGCGTCCATCAGCGAGAGGCTCGATCCGCACACCGA
>JACCZP010000367.1 GCA_013695885.1 Thermoleophilaceae bacterium
GCTGCCGCCCGCCGAGCGTGGCCTCCTACACGCGGGCCTTCAAGGCGTTCCGCGCGAAGTACCCCAACATCCGCAACATCAACCCGTGGAACGAGGGCAACAGCGGGACGCAGCCCACCGGCAAGAACCCGCGCGCCAACGCCCGGTACTACAACGTCGTCCGGCGCAACTGCAGCGGCTGCCGGATCATCGCCGCCGACGTGCTCGACATCTCGAACATGCGCAAGTGGCTCACCACGTTCAAGCGCTACGCCGACGGCAGCCCGCGGAAGATCTGGGGCCTCCACAACTACGGCGACACGAACCGCTTCCGCACCACCGGCACGCGTACCCTCCTCAAGGAGACGCGAGGCCCAGTGTGGATCCTCGAGACCGGCGGCATCGTGACCTTCCGCACCGCGGACGGGCGGACCGCGCTGCCGACCAGTGAGGCTCGCGCGGCCCGGTCACTGCGCTTCCTGCTCAGCCGGCTGGTGAACATCGACCGCCGGCGTATCCAGCGTGTCTACCTCTACAACTGGAAGCCGCTGATCAGCGGCAGCGACCGCTTCGACGCGGGAATCGTCGGTCCCAACAACGCCCCCCGGGCGTCCTACTCGGTGCTCAGGTCCTACGGGAGGCTCTTCCGCTAACCGGTCCGGTCAAAAGAAGTCCTCGAGGGGCCCTCTCCGCCATCGCGCGGAGGGGGCCCTTCCTCGTTCAGACGCTCGCTCAGGCGCTCCGGACGCGCTTCGGGCGGACCCCGTAGAGGCGTAGCAGCAGCGCGCACAGCACGAGCGCCGCCCCGGCGAAGCCGGCCTCGACCTGGAGCACCCGGTCCTCGAACCCGGGTGTCAGCAAGAAGGCCACGAACGCCGCGGCCGAGGCCACCCAGCACACCGCCGCCTGAGCGGCCTGGCCGCGGGCGAGCGCGGCCTGGTTGAGCGTCGCCGCGGCGAGGTAGAGGCCCATGCCCACGGCTACGAGCACGAGTCCGAGCCGCCCGTAGGCGAAGTCGCCGCCGAACAGCAGGCCCATGACCCACGGGCCGAGCAGGAGCATGCCGAGCGCTACCGCGGCGCCGAAGGCCCCGACCGCGAGCAGCGTGGCGTTCACGCTGCGACGAAACGGGTCGGCCTCGCCGGAGGCGAACAGGCCCGTCAGATGGGGGAGGATCGAGGTCTGCACCGCCTGGAAGAGCTGGAGCGGCGCCCGGGCGATGAGCAGCGCGTTGAACACGAAGCCGGCGGTGGCCGTCCCCGCCGCTCCCTCGGTCGCCTTGACCAGCAGCGGTCCCGCGTTCAGGAAGGTCTGCTCCGCGACCATGATCAGGAGCACGGCCGCCGCGAACCCGCCGCCGCGGGCCATGGTGAACTCGGTCTCGGTGGCCGGCGGAGCCGCGCTCGGCTCGGCCGGGGCGGCGGGCTCGAGGGGCGCGATGCCCTCGGCGGGCCTGGCGTCCCCGACCCCCGCGGGGGCCACGGCGCCTCGTCCCCGCTTGCCCCTTACCCGGCGGCCGACCGCGAACGGCACGACGAGCAGCGACACGAGCGGAGCCGCGGCCAGCCCGAGGGCCACCACGGTCTGCCCGGCGAGCAGCCCGAGCACGACCGCGAGCGCGAACAGGCAGCGCGACACCGCCTCCATCAGCACGAGGCCCCCATACAGCGCGAAGTGCCGGTGTCCGGCGAGGAATCCGCGGGCGAAGTAGCTGGCCGCGTAGGCGAGGACGGCCACCACCAGGACCCAGTAGAGCGCCCTCGAGCCGCCGAACAGCCCCTGCTGGACGGGCTCGCGGAAGAGGAGCACCGCCACCAGGAAGAGAACGCCGAACCCCAGCTGGATCGTGGCGGCCACCCGCAGGTGGGAGGACCCGGTGCGCCCGTGGGCGTCCCGGTCGGCGATCGTGCGGGAGAGGAGCTGCTCCACCGGCCGGTAGAGGACCGAGACCACGAAGAACACGCTCGTCCACAGCAATGTGATCCCGCCGTAGTCGGCGGCCGAGAGGCCGTAGCTGGCCAGCGAGAAGTACGCGTAGGTGACGAGGCCGGTGACTCCGATGCCCACCGACAGCACCGCGGCCCCGCGGCCGTACTCGTCGGCCGGGCGGCGGTCGGCGGGTGCGCCGGCCGGGGCGTCCCGCTCGGCCGAGCCGTCGCTCGCGGTCAGGGCGCGACGGTCATCTGGACTAGCCGACGCGCACGAGCGCCATGGTCCACGGGAACGGCGAGCGGGCCTCCTCGACCCGCCCGTGACGGGCGAGCATGGCCACGAACGACCGCCTGGACCAGTGGTTCACGTGCCCCGGCGTGTTGCCGAGCGAGCGCACGTAGGCGCCGCGCGCCACGTTGAGGCCCCGCCACAGCGGCTCTCGCGGCACGGAGACGAGCACGTGACGGCGAGCCACGCGAGCCATCTCCGCCACCGTGGCCTCGGGCTCGGGCACGTGCTCGAGCACCTCGATGGCGGCGGCCAGGTCGAACTCATCGTCGGCGAAGGAGAGCGAGGTGGCCTCCTCCACGCGGTACTCGAGGTTCGACCGCCGGCGCTTGCCCCACTCGTCACGAAGCTTCGCGTCCTCGAGGTCGATGCCCACGATGCGCCGGTCCCCGAGGCGCTCGGCCCACTCGTGGGTGAGCACGCCCTCGCCGCAGCCCACGTCGAGCACCGACTCCGGGGCCGCGCGGCCCCACATCTCGTCGAGGGTGCCGTGGAAGTTGGTCATCAGGCGCCGTACCACCGGGTTGGTGGACCCGTACTTGTCGAAGGTGTTGCCGGTGGGTACCGCCTCGGCCGGCGAGAGGCCCGCGGCGGGCTGGCCGCTCACCGGGGCGATCCCGTGGCGGAGCGGGCGGTCCGTGCGGCCGCGGTCACTGGCGCCGGCGCTCTCGGCCCGTGGGCGCCGTTGTCGGTCACGGCGGCGCCCGTCGCGCGGGCGTCGTCGGGATCGGGCCC
>JACCZP010000368.1 GCA_013695885.1 Thermoleophilaceae bacterium
TCGATCGCCCCCCTCGCCTCCGGGCCGACGACGAGCTTGTCCATGTATAAGCCCGGCCCGGGCGACCACATCGTGCCTCCCTCCGCGAAGGCGATCGTGGTCAGAGCGCCGGGGAGCCCGGCGGCGCAGAAGTCCGTGCACTCGAGCGGGTCCACCGCGATGTCGATGGCGGGGTAGGTGCTGCCGTCGCCCACCCGCTCGCCGTTGAAGAGCATGGGCGCCTCGTCCTTCTCGCCCTCCCCGATCACAACGGTCCCGGTGCCCGGCAGGTGCGAGAGCACCGCGCGCATGGCCTCTGTGGCCGCCCCGTCGGCCGCCTTGTCGTCTCCCCGTCCTGCGAACTGGACCGAGGCGATCGCCGCCGCACGCGTGGCGTCCGCGGCCATCGGCTCGAGCGTCCTCAGCTTGGTCAGCGCGTGAGAAGGGGCGAACGACTCCAGATAGGTGCTCAAGCGACTTCCTCCCATAAGCCGACTGCGAAGCCACTCGATAGTAATCGGGTTCGAGCTTCTCTGCTGTCGATCCGCCTTACGACCGCCGCGGCCGACGCGGCCCGACAGCGCTCAGCGGGTCAGGATCTCGACGCCGCCGTCAGTCCCGCCGAGGACGACGGCGTCGGCCGAGTCGAGGAAGAGGCCGTGCTCGACGACGCCGGTCGTTGCCTTCAGACGCTCCTCGAGGGCGGCGAGCGCGAGGGAGGAGTCGAGCACGCAGTCGAGCAGGAAGTGGCCCTCGTCGGTCGCGAGCGGCTCGCCGTCCTCACCCTCACGGAGGGTTGACTCCTCGAGCATCTCGCGAAGCCGGCGCTGCGTGTCTCCCCACGCGAAGCGCACCACCTCGACGGGCAGCCGCATCCTCTCCCCCAGGCGTTCGACGCGCTTCTCGGCTTCCGCGACGACCACGAACCGATCGCTCGCCGAGACGAGCAGCTTCTCGCGCAGGAGGGCGCCGCCTCCCCCCTTGACGAGCTCGAGCCCCGGGCCGACCTCGTCCGCACCGTCGATGACCACGTCCAGCCGGAATGAGCCGTCGAGAGCCACCACCTCGATGCCCGCCGCGCGCGCGGCCTCCTCGGTCCGCGGCGCGGCCACGGCCGCCCGCACGGGGGGGCCGTCCGGCCACTTCCCCGCGATGGCGTCGATGACCGCGTCGACCCCGCGGCCCGACCCGAGGCCGATCGCCATTCCCGCCTCGACCTCGTCGAGGGCGCAGGCCGCCGCGGCCACCCGCGCCCTCGCCTTGGGATCCTCGTCGGCCACGAGGGTCGAGGCGGCTGGCGACTGCCCTGGGCCCGAAGGGACCTAGGCAGCCACCTCCTGCTCCATGTCCTCGGAGTACTCGCCGAGGCGCGCCGCCTGTATGAGCTGCGCGCGCTGGTAGAACGCCCGCTTGGCCGGCTCGATGTTCTCGTCCTCGCCCCTCCACGTCTCGAGCGCCGGATCCTGGAGCGCACGCGCGTACGAGAAGCTCACCTCCCAGGGATGCGGGCCCAGGTTGCTCATCGCGTTCAGGTGGGCGGTGGCACGCTCGGGGCCCTGCCCGCCCGACAGGAAGACGATGCCGGGCACGGCGGCCGGAACGACCTCCCGCATGGTGCTGATGGTCTGCTCGGCCACCTCCTCGACGCTGGCCTGCTCGGGACATTCCTTGCCGGAGATCACCATGTTCGGCTTGAGCAGGATGCCCCGCAGGTCCACCCGCTGGGCGGCGAGCTCGGCGAACGTGGCGCGGAGGGTGGCGGTCGTGACCTCGCGGCACTTCTCGATCGTGTGATCGCCGCTGATCTCGACCTCGGGCTCGACGATCGGGGCGAGGCCGGCCTCCTGGCAGAGCGCCGCGTAGCGCGCGAGCGCATGCGCGTTCACGTGCAGGCAGTCCTCGGTCGGGAGGCCCTTCTCGGCATCGATGCCGATGACCGCGCGCCACTTGGCGAAGCGAGCCCCCATCCCGACGTACTCCTCGAGCCGGTCGCGCAGGCCGTCGAGGCCCTCGGTGACCTTCTCGTCCGGGGAGAGAGCCAACGGCTTGGCGCCCGTATCGACCTTGATCCCCGGGATGATCCCGTGCTGATCGAGCAGCTGCGGGAAGGACGTGCCGTCGTCGTCCTCCTGACGAATGGTCTCGTCGTACATGATCATCCCGCTGATGATGTCGCCCCCCGCTCCTGCGGTGACGAGCATGTGGCGGTAGTTGCGGCGGATC
>JACCZP010000378.1 GCA_013695885.1 Thermoleophilaceae bacterium
CGGTCCTCACGGGGACGACAGGCTTCGACGTGGACGAACCGTGGGGACAGTCGCGAGCCGAGGTCCCCGGTCGGCCTCGTTAAACAACCGGGACAACCAATAAGTGCGGACTCTCACGAGTACGCCCTCGCTGCCTAGATAACCCTAGGCGAGTGAGGTGTCGGCCCGCCCTCGGCCCGTGGGGCGGATGACCGGCATCAGAAACGGGCTCCACCCGCCGCGTACGCCTCCGGCGCGGTGGGGACACCCAAGGGGGCTGGCTTCCCGGAACCCTGCCGGCACGGCAACCGGGAAGCGAGATCCAGAGTGCCGGCTACGCTCGTAGAAGCTGTCCCCGAGGCGTCCGCGGACGTGGGTTCGATTCCCACCGTCTCCATTCGTGCGGAACCCGCTCTACAACGCGGTTTCCGACGAACTCTACGGCGGTGGGATCACCGTGTGCGAGCCGTCGTCGAGGACGATCACGCCGCCGTGACGAAGCCAACCGGGGGCGCCGTGCGGGCCGCTCAGGAGCGCTGCCTTGGCGAGCGCCTCTCCCTCCAGGGCGGTCGGAGCCCGCGCGGTGACCTGGACGACGCCCGTGTACGCCGGTTGTGCGGTCGCCGGGTCGAGCAGGTGATGCCCGGGCCTCATCCCCTGGCCGAGCCAGCTGCGCTTGCTGATGTCGCTCGTGGCGAACGCTCCTTCGCTTACCGCTAGCTCGTGGAGAGCCCCCCCGCCGAAGGGGCTCGCCACCGGTAGCACCCGGCGGACGCCCCCCGTTCCCCCCACGCGGATATCTCCCTCGCAGTCGACCACGAAGCCGTTGTGCCCACCCAGCATCTCCCCCACCACATCCGCGGACAGGCCCTTCACGATGCCACCGCCGTCCAGCTTCACCCCCGGCGGGCGAGTCACCGTGCACCGGGAGACGTCGACCTCGATCTCGCGCCAGCGCGCGGCCGGATGCGGCCCGCCGGGCTGCCGGGCAGGCGCGCGCATGAGCGCTAGAGGCAGCGCCACCTCCCCCCGAAGATCGTCTGCCCCGTATCCAGCGTGCTCGATCTCATCGAGCAGCGTCGCATCCACGAGGCCGCCGGTCGCGCTCGCCGCGTACACGGCTGCCTGCGCGAACCGCGCCATCATCGGGCTGACAGGAACGCGCTCGCGCGGGTCGCGGTTGAGGCTCGTCAGCTCGCTGGCGGGCTTGAAGCGCGAGAGGGTCTCATGCCATTCGAGCAGGGAATGCGTCACCTTCTGGACCGCCTCCTCCGGCGCTCCGGCCGGGCCCGTGCCGTCGACGACCACGGTGCACGCCCCGCCGAAGCAGGTGAAGGTTCTGACGGCTTCGGTCATCCTCGCTCGCTCGACGGAATGGTTGGGCTCGGCACGCTCATGATTCCAGACCACGGCACCGAGCCGGACGAGACGTCCCTCCCCCGGATTCTGGGCCGCCGCTGCAAGTCGTAGGATCGGCTCGTGGCGCTGGTCCGCGTTCGCAATCCCCTGAGGTCGCTGGCGGGCGGGCGCTCCGAGCATCGGGTGGAGGGGGCCACGGTCGTGGAGCTGCTGGGTGAGCTCGAGCGTCTGCATCCGCCGGTGGCCGGCTGGGTACTGGACGAGCGCGGGCGCATCCGCCGGCACATCAACGTGTTCGTGAACGGCGAGCGCGGCGGGGAGGCCACGGCGGTGGACGCCGAGGACCGCATCGACGTGCTGCCGGCGATATCGGGAGGATGAGCGCCTCATGACTGAGCTGCTCGTAGGCACCAAGAAGGGGTTGTTCGTGCTCGAGGGCAGGCCGGACGGTGAGTTCGCGATTACGGCGCGGGCCTTTCCGGGCGAGCCGGTCGACTACGCGATGCGCGACCCTCGCTCCGGCCGTGTGATCGCCTCGATGACCTCGCCGTTCTACGGGCCGAAGCTCTGGCACGCCGAAGATCCGGCCGGGGAGTGGACCCAGGCGGAGGGCCTCGTCCTCCCCGCGGATGCCGACGGGGCACTGGAGCGGATCTGGGTCATAGTCGCCGGCGAGGCCGACGGCTCCCTGTACGCGGGCGGTGACCCCGGCGTCCTCTTCGAGAGTGGCGACGGAGGCGCCACGTGGGAGCTGAACTCCGCCTTGTGGGAGCACCCGACGCGGCCGTCGTGGGAGCCGGGCGGCGGAGGCCTGTGCCTGCACTCGATCGTGCCGTGGCCGGAGGACCCCGACCGGCTGGCGCTCGGGATCTCGGCCGCCGGCGTCTGGCTGACCGACGACCGCGGCCGCACGTGGCGCCAGGGCAACGACGGCCTCGTCGCGCGCTACCTCCCGGAGGAGGCGAGGGAGGGTTCGACCAGCCTCTGCGTGCACCGCCTGCGGCGGGCCCCCACGCGGCCGGAGAGGATGTTCATGCAGTTCCACGGCGGCGTCTACCGCTCCGACGACGCAGGCGAGACGTGGACGGACATCGGCGACGGCCTGCCATCCGACTTCGCCTTCCCGCTCGTGCTCGATCCGGCCGATCCGGACAGCGCGTACGTCATCCCGCTGCGGGCCGACATGGACCGGGTCACGCCCGACGGCGCCGTTCGCGTCTACGAGACCCGCGACGCCGGGGCGAGCTGGCGCGCCCGGGGCGACGGACTGCCGCAGCGCGAGGCCTACCTGACCGTCCTGCGTCACGCGTTCGACCAAGCCGGCGAGGGGGCGGCCCTCGAGCTGTACTTCGGCGCGACGTCGGGAGAGATCTTCGGCTCGACCAACGCCGGCGAGCGCTGGTTCACCGTGGCCGGGCGGCTGCCGCCCGTCTACTCCGTCACCGCCGTCCGCTGACCGGAGATCGCTCGAGCGGCGCACGTGTCGACCTACGCGGGCGAGCGAGCCTTCGACCATTCGGCCTTGTGCGCGCGCTTGGCGGCCTGATACTCGGCGAGCCCCTCCGGAGAGTCCACGTCCCCCAGCGTCGGATGCCACGGCACGAGCTCGCGGGCGGCCTCGACGCCGAAGCGCTTGGCGAGGACGGCGCCGAGCGCCTTGACCTTCATCTCCCCGAACCCCGGCAGCGCGGCGAGGTTGGCCCGCAGCGCGTCCGCGTCCGCCGCTTCCGTCCACACCCGCGCGGCGTCACCGTCGTAGCGCTCGTCGACGTGCACCGCCAAGTCGTGCACGAAGCCCACCAGCAGGGCCATCGGATCCGAGGCGATCAGCGCGTTGGCCGCGTCGGACTCCGTGAAGTGCAGACGGTCGGGCACGACGCGGATCAGTCCAGCCGGGCGGGCAGCCCGAAGCGCTCGAAGGTCGCCGCGACCTTCGCGGCGTCGACCGGCTCGTCCGGGTAGCGCGCGAAGGCATCGGGATCGCGCTCCTCCGCCGACCGCGCGATGAACGCGGTGACCTCCTTGATCCGCTCGCCGCTGAGCGTGAGCACGTCGAGCGCGAACGGGAGGAAGCACGACTCATCCTCGCGCCAGGTGTAGGAGCCGACCGCGGGTTGGCCGTTCGCGTGGGCGGGGAGGTGCCGCCAGCGCCAGGCGCCCGAGAGCGGCCCCCGCGCCAGGAAGACGGCGAGCTCCTCGTGGCCGTGGTACCAGCTGGCCAAAGGCGGCATCGACCACGAGGCGTCCTCGGCGAGCATCCCGACGACCGCCTCGACGTCCCCGCGCTGCATCGCGTCCATGTAGCCCTCCACCAGCGCGCGCAGGCGCTCGTCGCCGAGCGTGCGCAGGGTGGCCTGCTGGCTCTGCGCGGGAAGCCGCTCGTCCACGGTCTTACGCGCACGCTGAAGGGCGCTGTTCACCGACGCCACGGTCGTCTCGAGCGACTCGGCGACCTCCTGCGCCGAGAACCCCAGCACCTCGCGAAGGATCAGCACGGCGCGCTGGGTGGCCGGCAGGTGCTGGAGCGCCGCGACGAACGCCAGCTCGACGCTCTCGCGCATCTCGTAGCGCGCCGCGGGCGCGGCGGGCCCGTCCGCGAGGCCGAGGGCCTTGTCGGGGTAGGGCTCCACCCACGCCGACTCGACGAGTGGCCGGCCGGGTGCGTCGTGGGGGTCGGCGGCCGGGCCGTAGTCGATCGGCAGCACCCGCTTCGGCCGCCCCGCGATCTGGTTCAGGCAGGTGTTGGTGGCGATCGTGTAGAGCCACGAGCGCAGCGAGCTGCGGCCCTCGAACCGGGCCAGCGCCCGCCAGGCGCGCAGCATGGCGTCCTGGAGGGCGTCCTCCGCGTCGTGCAGGGACCCGAGCATCCGGTAGCAGTGCGCGTGCAGCGCAGCGTGGTGGGGCTCGACCAGACGGCGATACGCCTCGTGGTCGCCCGCGCGAGCGGCGGCGAGCAGGTCCGGCTCGCGCATCATGGCGGCTGTGGGGGAACCGGCCATCCTCGAGCACAGTAGA
>JACCZP010000348.1 GCA_013695885.1 Thermoleophilaceae bacterium
CGAGGGGCTCCGACCCGGTCTCCGAGCGCGAGGAACGGGTGCTCGGGATCATCGAGACCGCCCGGGCGAAGAAGCCCAAGTTCCGCGACGAGCGGATCACCATGTCCCACGGGGCCGGCGGCAAGGCCTCCCAGTCCCTCATCGAGGGGTTGCTCGTGCCCGCGCTGGCGCCACGCTCCGCGGCCCCGGGCGCGGCCGTGCTGGAGGCCATGGACGATGCCGGCGCGGTGTCGGTGGACGGCATCGAGCTCGCTATGACCACCGACACGTTCGTGGTCAAGCCCATCCGCTTCCCCGGTGGCTCGATCGGCGAGCTGGCCGTGAACGGCACGGTGAACGACCTCGCGGTCGCCGGCGCGCGACCGATGGCGCTGACCCTCTCGCTGGTGCTCGAGGAGGGGCTCGAGGCCGAGGAGCTGCGATTCCAGGTCGACGCGATCGCCCGAGCGGTCGAGGAAGCCGGCGTCGAGGTGGTGGCCGGCGACACCAAGGTCGTCGAGCGCGGTGCCGCCGACTCGATGTACGTGTGCACCACCGGGCTCGGCCACCGCGACCCGCGGGCGCAGCTCTCGCCGGCCTCGGTGCGCCCCGGCGACCGTGTGCTCGTCTCCGGCCGGGTGGGCGACCACGGCACTGCGATCATGATGGCCCGCGGCGAGTTCGAGCTCGGCGGCACGCCGGTCGAGTCCGACACCCGCTCGCTGTGGCCGGCCGTCGACGCGCTCCTCGCCGCCGTCGGCCCGGGCCTGCGGGCGATGCGCGACGCCACCCGCGGCGGAGTGGCCACCGTCCTCAACGAGGTGGCCCGCGCCTCCGGCGTGGCCATGATCGTGCGCGAGGGCGACGTGCCCGTGCACCCGGCCGTGGCCGGAGCCGCCGAGATCCTCGGCATCGACCCGATGTACGTGGCCAACGAGGGGAAGCTCGTGGCCTTCGTCGCGCCGGAGGCGTCCGAGGACGCGCTCGCCGCGCTGCGCGCGGTGCCGGGCGGCGAGCAGGCGACCGAGATCGGCGAGGTGCGTACCGAGCCGCCGGGCATGGTCCTGGTGGAGACCGCCTTCGGCGGGCGCCGGGTCATGGACCTGCTGGTGGGCGACCCGCTCCCGAGGATCTGCTGATGCACGAGCTCTCGATAGCCGAGTCGGTGGTGCGCATAGCGAGCGCGCACGCCGCCGGCCGGCGGGTCACGCGGGTCGACCTTCGGGTCGGGCACCTGCGGCAGGTCGTGCCCGCGTCGCTCGAGTTCTCGTTCGAGCTCCTGGCGGACGGCACCGCCGTTGAGGGCGCCGAGCTCGTGATCGAGACGGTGCCCGCCGCCGGCCGGTGCCGGGCCTGCGGGGATGAGTCCGAGCAGGAGGGCCTGCCGCTGCGCTGCGCGCGCTGCGGGGGCCTCGACGTGGAGGTCACGGGCGGTGAGGAGCTGCTCGTGGACTCGCTGGAGCTCGAGGAGGAGACTGAGTTGGCCACTACAGGAGGGACGGGGACATGACAGCTGAAGCCACCGCCGGCGTCGAGGAGGTCCACATCCTGTGGATCTCGGAAGGCCTGAGCTGCGACGGGGACTCGGTCTCCATCACCGCGGCCTCGCAGCCGTCGATCGAGGAGGTGCTGCTGGGAGCGATCCCGGGGCTGCCCAAGGTCCACCTGCACAACAAGGTGCTCTCGCCCACGCTCGGCGGCGAGGAGTTCATGACGCCCTTCCGCCAGGCCGCGGAGGGCACGCTCGACTTGCCGTTCGTGCTGGTGATCGAGGGCTCGATCCCCAACGAGAACATCAACGGCGAGGGCTACTGGACCTCGTTCGGCAACGACCTCTCCACCGGCGAGCCGCTGACCATCAACTGGTGGATCGACCAGCTCGCGCCGAAGGCGTATTGCGTGGTCGCGATCGGCACCTGCGCCACCTACGGCGGGATCCACGCGATGGCCGGCAACCCGACCGGCGCGATGGGCCTCGCCGACTATCTCGGCTGGGACTTTCGCTCCGCCGGCGGCCTCCCGATCGTCAACGTGCCCGGGTGCCCGGTGCAGCCGGACAACTTCATGGAGACGGTCACCTGGCTGCTGTACCAGGCCGCCGGGCTGGCTCCGACCATCCCGCTGGACGAGCAGCTGCGGCCGCAGTGGATCTTCTCGAAGACAGTGCACGAGGGCTGCGACCGCGCGGGCTACTACGAGCAGGGCGACTTCGCGAAGGACTACAACTCGCCGAAGTGCCTGGTGAAGTTCGGGTGCTGGGGGCCCGTGGTGAACTGCAACGTGCCGAAGCGCGGCTGGATGGGCGGCATCGGCGGGTGCCCGAACGTGGGTGGCATCTGCATCGGGTGTACGATGCCGGGCTTCCCCGACAAGTTCATGCCGTTCATGGACGCGCCTCCCGGCGGGAGCATCTCGTCGGCGGCCACCGGCGCCTACGGGAAGCTGATCCGCAAGGCGCGCAGCATCACCAACCAGACGTTGAACAAGGAGCCCAAGTGGCGCCACAACCGGTCAGAGCTCACCACGGGGATGGATCTCCGCTGGCGGGGCTAGCGGCAACGACCTACCGATAAGAGGAGGAGACACAACATGGCCACACGAGAGAGGGTCGAGCCGCAGGCCGGCAACATCGTCGACATGTCGTGGGACCCGATCACCCGCATCGTCGGGAACCTCGGGATCTACACCAAGATCGACTTCGACAACCGGGAGGTCGTCTCGTGCAAGAGCACGTCGTCGATCTTCCGGGGCTACAGCGTGTTCATGAAGGGCAAGGACCCGCGTGACTCGCACTTCATCACCAGCCGCATCTGCGGCATCTGCGGCGACAACCACGCCGTGTGCTCGATCTACGCCCAGAACATGGCCTACGGGGTGAAGCCACCGGCGCTCGCCGAGTGGATCATCAACCTGGGAGAGTGCGCGGAGTACATCTTCGACCACACCATCTTCCAGGACAACCTGGTGTTCGTGGACTTCTGCGAGCAGATGGTCCGCGACACCAACCCGTCGGTCATGGAGAAGGCCGAGAAGGCGGAGTGCCCCCACGCGGGCATCCACGGGTACCGGACGGTCGCCGACATGATGCGGGCTCTCAACCCGTTCGTGGGCGAGATCTACCAGGAGGCCCTGGTCGTCAGCCGTATCACGCGCGAGATGTGCTGCCTGATGGAGGGCCGCCACGTGCACCCCTCCACGATCTATCCCGGCGGCGTGGGCACGGTGGCCACCCCCCAGCTCTTCACCGACTACCTGACGCGGCTCATGCGCTGCATGGACTTCATCAAGAAGGCCGTGGCCATGAACGACGACATCTTCGACTTCTTCTACGAGGCCCTGCCCGGCTACGAGGAGGTCGGCCGGCGGCGCATCCTGTTGGCCTGCTGGGGCTCCTTCCAGGACCCGGACGTCATCGACTACGACTACCGCAACATGGATGAGTGGGGCAGGGCGATGTTCGTCACGCCCGGCGTCATCGTGGACGGTGAGCTGGTCACCACCAGCCTGGTCGACATCAACGTCAACATGCGCATCCTCCTGGGCAGCTCCTACTACGAGGACTGGGCCAACGAGGAGACCTTCGTCAAGCAGGACCCGCTGGGCAACCCCATCG
>JACCZP010000407.1 GCA_013695885.1 Thermoleophilaceae bacterium
TCGGTGCGGGAGCGCAGGCTCTGGACGTCGGCTGTCAGCCGCCCTATGGCTCGGCCGAGGATCCGAAGTCGCAGCCGGATCGCCCGTGCCTCGCTCGCCGAGTCGCTTCGCTCGAGGCGGCGGAGCAGGCTCCGGCGCTCGGCGCGGTGCTCGGTCAGGCGCTCGCCTGCGGATGCGAACGAGGCGGTCACGTCCTCGCCGGTCTGGGAGCGGCCGCGTACCTCGCCGAGGGCGCTGAGCTCGCGCATGGTCGCGCTCAGGTCACCGACCGGTACGCGGAGGCTGAACGTGCCGCCGCCGGAGGCATCCTCCCCGGTCGAGACCGACGAGGAGAGCACGATGCCCCGATGGCGGTCGACGATGCGCACGATCGCGTCGGCCACCTGCTCGAGACGCTCGTCGGGCGCCGCCAGCGTCAGCGAGCCGGTGGGCTCGTCGTCGTCGGTCGGGGCCACCGTCAAGGGACGCGAGCCCGGTCCTCCGGTGAGGACGGGCACCGCGATCACGAGGGCCAGCAGCAACGACAGAGCCCCGGCCAGGGCAGGTGGAGACAGCATCCGGCGCGCGCGTCGGCGCGGCGCCGGCGCCGGCGGAGCTCGTCGAGCGCAGCGTTGCGTGCTATGCCGAACATCCAGCTCTCCGGGGTCCCGCGCGAGGGCCGGAACGAGCGCCGTCTGCGGTAGGCCCGCTCGAAGGCGAGCGCGGTGACGTCCTCGGCGGCCGTCTGGTCGCGCAGTAGGGAGGCGACGTAGCCGTAGACCCTGGGCATCAGCCGCCGGTAGAGCGTCTCGAACGACTCCCCTGCTCGACCCCTCTCGGACCCCGCACGGGACTCGATCGCGACGTCGTGCATGTCACCTATACGTCGGCCGAGAGGATCCATCACGTCGGTTCCTCGGTTCCGCCCGCGTCGCCGCCTTGTGACATACCGCACTTGGACTCGCTGCACGTATGGCGATCTCGAACTATCATTCCGCTCGATCGGTAGGCGAGTGGAGGGCCTTCGAGCCATCCATCCCGCGGCGCGGCCGGCCCTCGTGGCCAACCTCGCTCGGTGACACTGGGAGCGCGGTGCCTACCACGACACGGAGGAATCGATGCGACAACTCCACGGCATAGACGTCGGTCAGACGGCTTGGACCTGGGGTCGGCCCGCCGCGAAGATCCTCGTCGGCGCACGCGCCGAGCCCCCTTAGCTGGGCTCTCTTCCAGAGCGGCGCTCCGTGTGCGCCGCGCCCTGACGGTCTGCTCGCCGGTGGTTCCCGGCACGCGCGACCGCCATCCCGAAAGCCACCGGTGCCCCCACCACGGGCGCCGCGAAAGGACGATGAGGCCTTTGACCACGATCGACACCTATGAGCACCCTGACCTGGAGGAGTCCCTCGAGCTTCGCTTCCCGACCGAGGAGGAGGCGGAGGTCGACCAGGACGAGGAGTGGTGCGAGATCGTCACCGACGACGGAGATCGCCGCCGGATCCGGTTTCACGACTACCACGAGCTCTACGAGATCCCGGGGCTCTACGAGCACGTCTTCTACGACAAGCTGAAGTGCAACTCCCCGCAGGTGGTCCGGGCTTTGCTGGAGGAGGAGTTCGCGAAGGCCGACTTCGACCCGAGCGACCTGCGTGTGCTCGACCTCGGTGCCGGCAACGGGATGGTCGCCGAGGAGCTGGCCCGGATGGGCGCCCGTACCCAGGTCGGCATCGACATCATCGAGGAGGCCAAGGAGGCGACCGAGCGGGACCGTCCCGACGTCTACGAGCAGTACGTCGTCGTCGACCTCACCGATCCGGGCGAGGACGTGCGCAGCGACATGCGCGATCGCGACTTCAACTGCCTGATCACGATCGCGGCGCTCGGCTTCGGCGACATCCCACCGGTGGCCTTCGCGGAGGCCTACAACTACGTCGAGGACGGCGGCTGGATCGCGTTCAACATCAAGGACGACTTCCTCGAGCACCACGACTCGACCGGGTTCAGACGGCTGATCCGCCGGCTCATGAGAGAGGGCGCCCTCGAGGAGTGCGCCGAGCGCGAGTACACCCATCGGCTGTCGCTCGCGGGAGAGCCGCTGAACTACGTCGCGATCGTGGCGCGCAAGCGCGCCGACGCGCCCATCGACTGGGTGCGCGACGCCGAGAACGGCTGAGCGCCGACGCGGTCGCCGCGGCAACCGGCGGCGCCTCCTCCCGCGCGAGGGGCGCCGGCGGCCGTAGCCGTTCCACGAAGGCCACCTCTCACAGGCGGTAGCGGCGCCCGAGCACTCCGCTCACATCGTCGAGCAGGCGGGATACGGCCGGCGGCGCGGGCGGCACCGCGGGCGGGGGCGGCTCGCCCTCCTCGGGAGGGGGAGGGGGGCCCAGATCGCCGGGGAAGGCCTGGGCACGGAGGGTGGCGAGGGGGAGTACCACAGGGTCGCGAACCGGCCCGAGCGAGTCCTGGATGTCGCTCGCGACGGTCTGGGCGCGGGCGAGCAGGCCGTAGGCACGCTGGAAGGCGCGGCGGGCACGGTCGTCCCCGGGTGCGGGCGGGGGGGCGGCGCGCGCGTAGGTGGTGTCGAGCTCCCGGAGCAGTCGCCGCAGCGTCTCGGCCTGCACGCGCGGATCGAAGCGCACGGCGCTCCACACGAGCGCCGAGAGCGCGCCCTCCAGGAGCTGGTCGGCCACCGGTGAGATCCGCTCGCGGACGCGCTCGCGGGTCTCACCCTCGGCCATCCAGCGATCGAGGAGGTGGAGGGCGACGCGGATCTCGCGGTCGAGCCGAGGCTCGCGGACCGATACGCGCCGGGAGAGGCCCGCGTAGCCCTCCCGTGCCGCGGCGAGGTGGGCGGCGGCGTCCTCGCGGCGGCCGAGGCCGTAGAGGTCCGACGCCGCCCTCAGCCGAGCGCGTATCACCTCGACGGCGAAGAGGTCCGCGAGTCCTCGCTCGCCCGCCAACGCGAGCGCAGGGCCGCCGACGGGCGCGGGATCGGCGGCCTCGCCGCAGGCGGGGGCGCCGACCAGAGCGAGGGCGGCGGCCAGCACGGCGATCGCGCGCCGGCGGGCGTCGGTGTGCCGGGACGCGTTCAGGCCGCCGGGCGCTCGGCCGTGCGCCGAAGCGCGCGGGGCACGACCAGTCGGATGCCCGAGCGCTCGTCGTCGATCGAGCACGTCTTGTTGTCGATCAGGCCGATCTCCCGGGCCAGGGGCACGAGCGTCATCTGGTCCAGGTAGCTCTCGCTCCCGCGCTTTCGCGTGACGATCCACACGTAGCCACGATCGTCGAGGCGGGGGCGGATGCGCACGAGGGCGTCCCGGGCCTCCTCGAGCGACTCCACGAGCACGACCGCCCCGTCGAGGGGGCCGGAGCGGACGAATCCCCGGCCGAGTGCCTCCTTGACCTCGCGGCGAAGCGTGGGCCCGACGTCCCCCGCCATCTCGAGGCGGATGTCCGACCGCACCCCGAGCTTCTGGACGACGGTGCGGTGGCTGTAGTCGGGGCGCTCGAGCACGGGCGGTGGGGGATTATGAAGGACGCCTCGCGGACATCGAGAACGGTCGCTGTGATAATCGCGAGGCAGATGGTCCTCGGAGGCATCCTCACCGCGATGGTCACGCCCTTCGACAGCGAGGGGCGCCTCGACGAGGACGCCACGGCGCGCCTCGTGCGCCACCTGCTCGACAACGGCTCGGACGGGTTGGTGCTCGGCGGGAGCACAGGAGAGGGATCGACGCTCGACGACGAGGAGAAGCTTCGCCTGTTCGAGATCGCCGTGGCCGGGGCGGGCGGGGCCCCGGTGATCGCCGCCACCGGATCGAACGACACCCGCCACTCGGTGGAGCTCACCGGCCGCGCGACCGACGCCGGCATCGACGCCGTCCTCGTGGTCACGCCCTACTACAACAAGCCGAACCCGCGTGGGATCGTCGAGCACTTCCGCGCGGTCGCGGGAGCGACCGACCGTCCGGTCATCGTCTACAACATCCCGTCCCGCTGCGTGGTCGACATCCCGAACGATCTGCTGCGAGAGCTGGCGGAGATCGAGAACGTCTCGGCGGTCAAGCAGGCCCGCGACCACGACCTCGAGGCCATCGAGGGCCTCGATCTCCTCGCCGGCAACGACGACATGCTGGCCCGGGTGCTCGACCTGGGCGGCCCCGGGGGGATCCTCGTGGCCTCGCACGTGGTCGCTCCTGAGATGAGGCGCATGATCGACGAACCCGAGCGCCGGCACGAGATCGACGAGCAGATCGCCGACGTGGTGCGGGCCATGGCGGTCACCACGAACCCCATCCCGGTCAAGTGCGCGATGGCCATGCTGGGCCACGCCGTGGGCGGCCTGCGGCTGCCGCTGGTCGATGCCTCGGAGGAGGAGGCGGCGGAGGTTCGCTCCGCCCTCGAGCGCCACGGCGTGCTCGCGGCGGTTTGAACCCGAATCCCCCGAACCCCATGGCGTCTCATCCACGGTTTCCGGCGGATTCGGGTTGAGCGGCGCGCTGCGGGTCCTGCCGCTCGGCGGGCTCGGCGAGATCGGCAAGAACATGACGGTGGTCGAGTACGAGGGCCGCATCGTGGTGGTGGACACCGGGCTCATGTTCCCCACGCCGGACCAGCTCGGGATCGACCTCGTGCTGCCCGACTTCACCTACCTGCGCGAGCGGGCCGACGACATCGAGGCCATCGTCCTCACCCACGCCCACGAGGACCACGTCGGCGCGCTGCCCTACGTGCTGCGCGAGATCGGCGAGACGACGGTCCCCGCGATCTACGGTGGCCCGCTGACCGTCGAGATGGTGCGCTCGAAGCTCGAGGAGCACAACCTGAAGAAGGCGCCGCTCCAGGCCATGGAGGCCGGGGAGGAGGTCGACGCGGGGCCGTTCGTCGTGGAGATGGTGAAGATGTCCCACTCGATTCCCGACGCCTTCGCGGTCGCGCTCACCTGCGACCTGGGGACCACCCTGCTCACCGGCGACTACAAGTTCGACCAGACCCCGGTCGACGGTGTGCCGGCCGACATGGCCCGCCTGGCCGAGCTCGGCCGGGACGGCGTGCTCCTGCTGTGCGGGGACTCGACCAACGTGGACCGCCCGGGCATCGCGCTGTCGGAGTCGAGCGTCGGACCCGAGCTCAAGCGGGTGTTCGGACGCTGCGAGGGACGAATCGTGGTCACCTCCTTTGCGTCGAACGTGCATCGCGTGCAGCAGGTGGTGGACGCCGCCGCCGCCAACGGACGCAAGGTGGCCCTGGTCGGCCGGTCGATGCGCAAGTACGTGAACATCGCCCGCCGTCTCGGGCACATCGACGTGCCCGAGGGCCTCCTCGTCGGCGTCAAGGAGATCGCCCAGTTTCCCGACCACAAGCTAGTGATCGTCTCGACGGGGTCCCAGGGCGAGCCGCTGTCGGCCCTGCGGCGCATGGCGCACTCCGACCACCCGCAGGTCGACCTCCACGAGGGCGACACGGTCATCTTCTCCGCCACCCCGATCCCGGGCAACGAGCGGGCAGTGAACGAGACCGTCGACCGCATCTACCAGCTCGGGGCCGAGGTCATCACCGCCCGCGACGCGCCCATCCATGCCTCGGGTCACGGCTACGCCGAGGAGCTGAAGCTGATGATCAACCTCACGAGCCCGCGGTACGTGATGCCCTTCCACGGCGACTACCGCCGGCTTCAGCTGCACGCACGGCTGGCCGAGTCGGTGGGGGTGCCACCCGAGAACATCTTCCGCGGGGAGAACGGGCTGCCGCTCGAGATCGACGAGCGGGGCGCCCGCTTCGCGAAGCGGGAGCACGCCGGCCTCGTGTTCGTGGACGGGGTCGACGTGGGCAACGTCGAGGACGTGGCCCTGCGCGACCGGCGCATGCTCTCCGCCGACGGCATCTTCATCGTCGTGGCCACGGTTTCCGAGCAGGACGGGCACTCGGTCGCCCCACCCGAGCTCATCTTCCGCGGGGTGCCCTTCCTGGAGGAGGGCGACGGGGTCCTCGACGAGTTGCGCGGCGCGGTGGAGGACTCCCTTGCCCGCTCCGCTCGCGAGGAGATACGCGAGATCTCCCTGCTCCAGACCCACCTGCACGACGATCTGGCGGCCTTCGTGTACGAGCGCCTGCGCCGGCGCCCGATGGTGCTG
>JACCZP010000409.1 GCA_013695885.1 Thermoleophilaceae bacterium
GCGACGGCGGCGGGCCGCCCGGCACCCCGGCGCCCGGCGCGCCGCCCGCGGCCATGCCGGGATCTCCCGCGCCGCGCGCGTAGGCGATCTGGAGCTGCGACAGGGGCTCACGGAGCTGGTTGCCCTCCTGAGGAGGCAGCAGCCCGACGAGCGCCCGCGCGCCCTCGATCGCGAGCCGCGCCTGGTCGTGGTCGCGCTCCTCGGGCGGCCCGGTCAGCCCGAGGCGCCGTGCGCCGAGGTTGATCAGCGTCACCGTGGTCTGGAGCAGGACGTCGCCGACCTGCACGTGGCGCATCTGCTCCTCGAGCGCCGCGCGCATCTCCGCCTCGGTCGGCTCGTCCGCGGCACCGCCGGGGGCGCCCGGGGCGCCTGCGGGACCGGGGCCGCCGGGACTCATGGGATCTTCAGCGCTCACGTGCGCACCTCCTGGGCCGAGTAGCTCTGTTCCGTGGTGACCACCTCGGCGGCGAGCACGTCCGCCAGGGCGCCCCCCGCGCCGAGCGCGCGTCGCTGGCGCTGGGCGCCGTTCTCGGCGGGCAGCGCAGGGTCGCTCCCGAGCGTCGCACGGGCGGGGGCGCACCACTCGAGCAGCCGGTCCACGAGGGCGCCGACCGGCAGCTCCTCACCCACCTCGAGATCGATCATGCGCCCGTCGAGCCCGAAGCGGATCGCGCGCCAGAGGTTCTCCTCGATCATGCGGCCCGGGAGCGGAGTGAACGGCACGCCCTCGTCGTGATCGAGGGCGGCCTGGACCACGCAGGCGGTCATCAGCGCCGCCAGGGCGCTCGAGTCCTCCGCGCTCGTCTGGGCGTCGGTGATGCGCACCTCGACGGTGCCGAAGGCGTGGTGGGGGCGCACGCTCCACCAGAGCTGGGTGAACTCGGAGATGGACCGGGTGGCGACCAGCAGCTCCACATAGTCGGCGTAGGCGCGCCACGAGCCGTAGGCTTCGGGGACGCCGCAGCGGGGGAAGCTCCTGGTGAAGATCTGCGTGCGAGCCGACGCCAGCCGGGTGTCGCACCCGTCGAGGAACGGCGAGTTGGCCGACACCGCGAGCAGGACCGGCAACACCTCGCGCAGGCGGTCGCACACCGCGACGGCGCGGTCGGCGCCCGCGATCCCGACGTGCACGTGGAGGGAGAACGTGTTGTTGCGCCACGCGACGTAACCGAGCTCCTCGTCCAGGCGGCGGTAGTGCTCGGTGTCGATGATCCGCTGGTCCTGCCAGGGGCTCCACGGGTGGGTGCCCGTCGCGGCGAGGCGCAGCCCGTGCTCGGCCGCCACGCCGAACAGCCGCGACCGGGCCTCGCGTTGCTGAGCCAGAGCGGCGCCGAGGTCGGCGCCGCGGCCGGAGCGGATCTCGATCTCCGAGGAGATGAGCTCGCCCGACACCGACTCGGCCAGCACCTCGTCCTCCTGCGCCGCGGCCGAGAGCTCCTCGAAGCGCTGGGTGAGCGACAGGGTGTCGGGGTCGAGGATCGCGAACTCCTCCTCGATCCCCACCGTGAAGTCCTCGGCGGCCTCGAATACCTCTCTGGCTCGGACCATGTCGAGCAACGCGCCGGCCCCTACGTCAGATAGAAGTAGAGGGCGTAGAGGAGGTCGACGGCCGGGCTCGAGGTGTGCACGGTCACCTCCGGAGGGACCTGGAGCAGGGCCTCCGAGTAGTTGAAGATGATCTTCACGCCTGCGGCCACGAGCTCGTCGGCCACGCCCTGCGCAGCCCCGCTCGGCACCGCCAGGACGCCCACCACGATCTGCTCGTCCCTGACCACCGCGCGGAGGTCGGAGTACGGGCGCACGACCAGGTTGGCCGTCACCTCGTTGCCGACCTTGTCCCCGTCGGTGTCGAACAGGGCGACGATGCGAAAGCCGTGGTCGGCGAAGACGTCCGAAGAGGCGATGGCCTGCCCGAGGTGCCCGGCTCCGAACAGCGCGATGTTGTGCTGGCCGGTGGTGCGCAGGATCTTGCGGACCTGCGAGACCAGCGAGTCGATGTCGTAGCCCACCCCGCGCTTGCCGAACTTCCCGAACCCCGAGAGGTCGCGCCGGATCTGGGTGGAGTTGACGTGCGTGTAGTCCGCGAGCTCTTGCGAGGAGATCGTGTCCTTGCCCATCTTCTTGGCCTGGGTCAGGATCTGGAGGTAGCGCGAGAGCCGCGCGGCGACGGCGAGCGCGAGCCGGTCGCCGGCGCCATTGCTCGCGCCGTCCGAGCCGAAGTGGGGCGTCGCGGGGGACTCCTTGACGCTCACCGGGCCACTGTAGCGACGCGCCGGGTCAGCTCCTCGGCGTCCACGCGGTACTGGAAGGCCTCCTCTCCGTCCACGACGAGCACCGGTATCCGCTCCCGGTAGCGGCGCTCGAGCACGGGGTCGCACGTGATGTCGACCTCCTCGAGCACGAACGGATGAGCGGCACGCACCCGGGCCACCACGGCGCGCGCCTCGTCGCACAGGCAGCACCCCGGCTTGCCGTACAGGGTGACCGCCGGCGGCCCGCTCACGCGGCGCTCACGAGCCGCGCGGAGGCGTCGAGGGACAGGTAGTCCGGATAGGGCATCGGCTCAAGGAACCGCGCGGCGGCCGCGATCATCGCCGCGTTGTCGGTGCACAGCTCACGGGGAGGCACCCAGACCGCCACCCCGCGAGCCTCGCACTCGGAGCGCAGCCGCTCACGGAGCTCGGAGTTCGCGGCCACCCCGCCGCCGAGCGCCAGACGCTCGAGCCCCTCGCGCTCGAGCGCCTCGATCGTGCGCGCGGCCAGCGCGTCGACGATCGCACGCTGGTAGGAGGCCGCGAGGTCGCCGCGGCGCGCGTCGAGCTGCTCGGGGCCCATGTCCCGGATGCGGTAGAGGAGCGAGGTCTTCAGGCCGCTGAACGACAGGTCGAGCCCATCCCCAGGGGCCGATCGCGGGAACGCGAACGCCTCCGGGTCCCCGTCGCGCGCGGCGCGGTCGATCGCCGGGCCGCCGGGGTAGCCGAGGCCGAGGAGGCGCGCGCCCTTGTCGAAGGCCTCACCCGCGGCGTCGTCGAGCGTCTGGCCGAGCACGGTGTAGGTCGCGCACTCGTCCACGCGGGCCAGGAAGCTGTGCCCGCCGCTGGCCACGAGGCACAGGTACGGCGCCGCGATCGGCTCGGGCTCGAGCGTGGCGGCCACCACGTGGCCGTGCAGGTGGTCCACCGGCGCGAACGGCAGTCCGCGCGCCGCGGCCAGCGCCTTGGCCGCGCTGAACCCCACCAGCAGCGCACCGATCAGCCCGGGCCCGCGGGTGGCGGCCACGGTCTCGACCTCGTCGAGCGAGACACCCGAGCGCTCGAGCGCGTCGGCCACCGCGGGGCCGGTGGCCTCGAGGTGGCGGCGGGCGGCCACCTCGGGGACCACGCCGCCGTAACGGGCGTGGAGCAGGCCCTGCGAGGCCACCACGTTGGAGAGCACCTCACCGCGGACGCTGACCACGGCGGCGGCGGTGTCGTCGCAGCTCGTCTCGACGGCGAGGATCACGCGCGCGCGGAGCTCGAGCCGGCACGGCCGGCCGATCCGCTCGCTCCGTTCGATCCGTCCACGGGCCCGGCCGCCGAGCGCCACATGATCAGGGCGTCCTCGCGGTTGTCGTGGTAGTAGCCGCGCCGGTGGCCCGCCCCGCGGAAGCCGAAGCCCTCGTAGAGGGAGATGGCCCCGCCGTTCGACATGCGAACCTCGAGGGTGTAGCGCTCGCCCGGGCCGTCGCCGCGCCGAAACAGCTCGGAGATCAACGTGGACCCGATGCCCTCGCGCCGGGCGTCGAGGTCCACGGCCACGTTCATCAGGTGCCAGACCGTGTCGTAGCGCGAGCAGACGAGGTAGCCCACGAGGCGACCTTCGCGCACCGCGGCCAGACAGATGCCCGAGGGCTTCGACAGCTCGAGCACGAACATGGCGAGCGACCACGGCGTGGGGAACACCCGACGCTCGATGGCGATCACCTGCGGCAGGTCCGCGTAGGAGAGGCGGCGTATGTCGAGGGGAGGGCTCACGCCATGGGCCGGGCGTCGGGCTCCCGAAGATAGAGCGGCAGCGCAGGCTCGTCGGGGGCGCGGAGAGCGAGCCGGCACACCGAGAGCCCGCGGACTGCGTGGAGCGCCGAGTCTTCTGGCGCCACCCGGATTCCGGCCGCCTCGAGAACGGCGCGGAAGCGTAGCGAGCCGTCGCCCACGGCCAGAGGGGGGCCGGCCAGGGTCTCGAGACGCCGCCCGAGGGCCTCGGGAGCGAGCGCGGCGGGCGCCCAGAGCTCCTCGCCACCCCCGTAGAGCCCGGCGAAGACCTCACCCCGGCGCGCGTCGATGAGCGCGAGAACGCCCTCCGGCGCGGCATCGCCGCCCGCCCCCTCGGCGAGCGCGCGCAGCGACACCACCCCGGTCACCGGGATCCCGTGGGCGTCGCCGAGGCCACGCGCGGTTGCCACCCCGATGCGCACACCGGTGAAGGATCCCGGCCCACGGGAGACGGCCACCAGGTCGAGGTCCGACCACCCGAGCTCCGCCTCCTCCATGACCGCAGCCAGCGCGGGCATGAGCTCGCGGGCGTGCGCGGGCCGGCCGAGCAGGGACTCGGGCGACGGCACCCGCTCGGCAAAGCGCCCGTCGGCGCGCAGGGCGCAGGCCGCGACGCCCGCGGTGGAGGTGTCGAGGCCGATGACGTTGCGGTCGGGGCTCACCACGTCACCGACACCGACCGGTGGTCGCCGCCGCGATGCTCGAGGACGACGCGGGCGCGCACCGCTCCGAGCCCGGGCTCGGCCGCCTCGGGCCACTCCACGAAGGCGATGCGCTCGGGCGTGAGGTAGTCCTCGAGCAGACCCGGCTCCTCGTCGGCCAGCGCCCCCAGGCGGTAGAGGTCGAGGTGCGCCACCTCGACCGGCCCGGCGTAGAGCCGGCCGACGGTGAACGTCGGGCTCGTGACCGGGTCCTCGACCCCCAGTGCGCGGCATGCTCCCCGGACGAGCGTGGTCTTCCCGGTGCCGAGCTCACCGCGCACGAGCACCACGTCTCCGGGGTCGAGGTGCGCGGCCAGGTGCGCCCCGGCGGCCTCGGTCTCGCGCGCGCTCGTCGTCTCGAGGGTGATGTCGGAGGGAATGGGTGCCTACGCTCTCGCAGTGGCCTCGGGGGTGAAGGACGGCGCGGTGGCGGCCGGCGGGCCGCGGGCGCAGCCGGCCATTGTCGCGCACGGGCTCTAGCCGAAGAGGTCGAGCTGGTCGTCCGCGGGGCTCGGCGTTGCCTCGTCGGTGACCTCGGCCGGGTGGTCGGGAACGAGCGGCGGTGCAGCAGCGGGCGCGGTCGTTCGGGACTCCTCGATCAACGCCGGCAGCCGGCCCATGTCCTCGCGCAACAGCTCGAGCACGGCCGGTGTGCGCAGGGCGGCGGCGGGATGGAAGAGCGGGTAGAGGATCAGGGTACGGCCGGCG
>JACCZP010000054.1 GCA_013695885.1 Thermoleophilaceae bacterium
TCCCCACACCCACGCCGGCCCGGACCGCAAGACCACCGCGTACGACCCCGCGGCCTACGGGGAGGCCGTGGCCGGCGACTACGACGCCCTCTACGGCTCCATCCCCGACACCGAGGAGGCGGTGGCCCTGCTCGCCGATCTGGCCGGAGTCGGGCCGCTGCTCGAGCTCGGGATCGGCACCGGGCGGCTGGCCCTCCCGCTGGCCGCGCGGGGCGTCGAGGTACACGGAGTGGAGGCGTCGGAGGCGATGATCGCCGAGCTCGCCCGCAAGCCGGGCGGCGAGGACATCCCGGTCGTCCGATCCTCGTTCGACGACTACCGGATCGACGAGCGCTTCTCGTGCGTGGTGCTCGCCCTGCACACGATCTACGGCCTGCCCTCTCACGACCGCCAGGTGCGCTGCTTCGCGACGGCGGCCGACCACCTGCGTCCCGGCGGCGTCTTCATCGTGGAGGCCAACCTGGTCGACGCTGCGGACTTCCGCAACGGGAAGGCGGTAATGCCCCGATTCCGGTCGGAGGAGCGGGTCGAGCTACAGGTGATGGAGTACGACGTGGTCTCGCAGCGAATGGAGGTCACGAACGTCCACCTCTCCTCCGAGGGCGGTGTGAGGCTCAACTCGTTCACGAACCAGTACTCCTCTCCGCGGGAGATGGACCTGATGGCACGGCTCGGGGGGCTGCGCCTGCGTGAGCGCTTCGGCGGGTGGTCGCGCGAGCCGTTCACCGCGGCGAGCGCGAAGCACGTGTCGGTATATGAGCTCGAGCGCTGAAGGCGAGTCACTCCCGGCTCGCGGCCGCGAGCCGGGGGCGTCGGGTCGTCGCGCCCGGCGCGCCGTCTCCGCGACGCCCTATCGCGACGGCCCGATCGTGCTCCGTGGGGAATTCGAGCTGGTCGACGGCGACGGTGCGCCGGTCGCAACCCACCGTCGGACGGTGGCGCTCTGCCGCTGCGGGCGCTCGCGGCTCGGGTCCTTCTGCGACGGGACCCACCGTAGCGCCGGCTTCCGCGCCGGTGGAGGCGTCGCCCGCGAGGTGGGTCCCGTGGTGGTCGTGCCGCTGCCGACCGAGCCGGCCTGAGGTCGCGGCGGACGATCGTGCGCGCGGCTCGGCCGCCGGGTCAGACGGCGGCCGCGGTGTCCGGCAGCGGAGCGAGCAGCGAGCCGCGAGCCTCGCCCCAGCATCCGAGCACGTGCTCGGAGAACCGACCCTCGACGGCGACCAGCGCACGAGCCCCGAACACGATCTGCCCGGCCAGATCGGGCTCGGTCCGGGCCAGCGCGCCGGCCACGTCGTGGACGGCGATCGCGTCGTGGAGGGCGTCGGCCTCCACGTGCTCGTCGTAGAAGCCGGTGGCCCTTGGCCCGAGGCCGAGCCGCCGCAGACCGTGCCCGTAGCGGCGGTTCGCGTCGGGCGAGGTCATCTCGAACAGGGCGAGGTGCCCGACGCTGGCTCCGCGTAGACGCCGGTGGAGCCCGAGCAGCGAGGCCAGGTTCGCGGTGGCCAGCGTGACGCCGGGGATGAGGTCGAGGTAGGCGCCCGGTCGTGGATCGAGGCCCAGCGCGTCCATGGTCTCGCCGTACAGGGTCTGGTGCAGCCGCGCAGGGTCGCCGGCGCCGTACTCGTCGAACTGCACCTCGACCAGCGAGGCCTTGGGCGCGCCGCGCAGCCGCGGGATCGTCCACGAGTGGGGATCGGCCTCCTTGAGCTGGTAGGCGGAGCGGTGCACAACCATCTCCCGCACCTCCTCGAGCGTGCCCGAGCGCGCCACGTGCCCGGGTAGGGACACGCCTTCCCCGACGTCCGCGCCCACCGACCGAAGCGCGGCCTCGACGTCATCCGGCGGGGCGCCGCCGGCGGCGCCGACGTCCTCCTCGAGCGTGGCCTCGAAGGCGCGCTCGAGCTCCCGGCGCACGGCGAGCAGCGACGGCTCCCACTCCCACCCGGCATCCACGCCCTCGAAGCCGCCGTAGTGGAGCTCGTACAGGAGGTAGAGCGAGAGGTGGAAGTCCTCGCCCCGACGCGCGTCGGGGGGCGTCTCGGGTGGCGTCGCCCGCGGGGCTCCCGGCGGAGCAGCGAGCACCTCGAGCACCCACTCGCTCAGCGATCCCCGGGCCGGAGGCAGCCCGAGCGCCGGGGCTTCGGCGTTCACCGGGCTCACCGGGGGAGTATGCCCGCCCGCGGGGCAGGCCGGCCGCGCAGCGCCCTCATCTCCGGCCGGAGCCGGCGCCCGCCACCAACGCCAAGAGCATCGCGAGCGCCGCTAGGACTCTCCGCACCGGAGGCGGGAGGCCCCCGACCAGGTGGGCGGGAAGCCCGGCGAGCCCCGGGAGCGGCTCACGGCGCTCGGCGGGGTCGGGTCCGCCGGGGTGTCTCCCACCGTCCACGACGGACCCCTCCCCTACGCGACCTCGTCGGCCTCCGCCCGTGCCTCGCCCGCAGTGCGCGACCGGCCGCCGAACGCACCCCGGGTCCGCCAGCGCGAGTCCGGCCTCGGGGGCCACGCGAGCCAGATCACCACGCCGACGACGTTCAGCAGCAGGCCCGAAGCCAGGCCCGCGCGCTCGCCGTAGCCCTTGCGCTCGGAGAGCCACGAGGCGGCGATGGCCGATCCGAGCCAAAGGAAGGTGAGCCAGAGCGCGGTGGCGCCGATCGCGGCGAACAGGGTCACGTGCCCAAGTATGCCCGCTGCACGTCGGGGTTCTCCCGAAGCGTCGCGGACCGATCGGAGAGGGCGACGGTGCCGGTCTCGAGCACGTACCCGCGGGAGGAGACCTCGAGCGCGAAGTTCGCGTTCTGCTCGACGAGGAGGATCGTCGTACCCTGCCGGTTGATCTCGGCGATGGTCTCGTAGATCCGCTCGACGAGCACGGGGGCGATTCCCATCGAGGGCTCGTCGAGCAGGAGGAGACGCGGCTCGGCCATCAGAGCGCGCCCGATCGCGAGCATCTGCTGCTCGCCGCCGGACATCGTGCCCGCCTTCTGGCCCTGGCGCTCGGCGAGCCGCGGGAACAGGTCGAACACCTGCTGCATGTCGGCCTCCACTCTCCCGTCGCGGCGCAGGTACGCCCCGAGCTCGAGGTTCTCGCGCACGCTCATGCGCTGGAAGACGTGGCGACCCTCGGGCGACTGGGCCACCCCGAGGCGGACGATCTCCTGCGGCGGCGTGGTCCCGATCTCCTCGCCCCGGAACCGGATCGAGCCCGCGCGCGGGGGCGTGAGGCCCGAGATCGACCGCAGCGTGGTGGACTTCCCGGCGCCGTTGGCGCCGATCAGCGTGACGCACTCGCCCTCCTCGACGGTCAGCGACACGCCCTTCAGCGCCTCGATGTTCCCGTAGAAGGTGTGGATGTCCTCGACCTCGAGAAGCGCCACCGGAGAGTTACCCCTGCTTCCCGAGGTAGGCCTCGACCACTCGCGGATCGCGCCGGACGGCGGCGGGGTCACCCTCCGCGATCTTCTCGCCGTGGTCGAGCACGGTGATGCGCTCGGAGACCCCCATCACGACCTTCATGTCGTGCTCGATGAGGAGGATGGTGAGACCGAGCTCGTCGCGTAGCCGCTCCATGAAGCGCGTGAGCTGCGCCGACTCCTGCGGGTTCATCCCGGCCGTCGGCTCGTCGAGCAGCAGCAGCCTGGGCTCCGAGGCCAGCGCCCGGGCGATCTCGAGGCGCCTCTGGTCGCCGTAGGAGAGGTTGGCGGACATCACCTCGAAGGACTCGGGTCGCAGTCCGACGAACGCGAGCAGCTCGCGGGCCCGCTCCCGCCCACGGCGCTCCTCGCCGCGCACCGGGAAGGTGAGGATGGAGCCGAAGAGCCCGCCCTTCATGCGGGCGTGGCGCCCGACCAGGACGTTCTCGACCGCGGTCATCGTCGAGAACAGGCGGATGTTCTGGAACGTCCGGGCCATGCCGAGCGCGGTGATGCGGTCGGGGCGCTTCGCGGTCACATCGCGGCCGTCGAAGGTGATCCGCCCGGACGTCGGCCGGTAGAGGCCGGTGAGCATGTTGAAGAACGTGGTCTTGCCGGCCCCGTTCGGCCCGATGATCGAGACGATCGACCGCGGCGGGATCGAGAACGAGACCCGGTCGACAGCGAGCAGGCCCCCGAAGGCCTTGCTCACGTCGCTGGCGGCCAGCAGCGGCTCGGTCGAAACGGTCTCGTCCTGAGTGGCGGCGGCACCTTTCGGGCCGGTCTCGCCGCCCGGGCCGCCGGCGCCCGCGACGGGCGCCCTACCCCGCTCGGCGCTCACGCCCGGGCCTCGAGGACGGTCTCCTCCGCGGTCTCGCCCTCGTGGAGCTCGATCTGCCGGCGTCGCGAGGGGATCAGCCCTTCGGGCCGCAGGACCATCATGATCACCAGCAGGAACCCGAAGATGCCGAACGAGAGCTGGGTCAGGTCGAACTCGAGGCCGAGCTGCCGGGGGATCGGGTTCAGCACGTCTGGAATGAGCAGGGTGTTGATGAACGACAGGGCGATCGCCCCCACCACCACGCCCCACACCGAGCCGAGCCCCCCGAGGATCACCATGGCGAGGATGAAGATGGAGAACGAGAACGCGAACTGGTCGGCGTTGACGGTGTTCAGAAACGATCCGAGGAAGGCCCCCGAGATGCCGCCGAAGGCCGCTCCCGTGGCGTAGGCCAGGAGCTT
>JACCZP010000083.1 GCA_013695885.1 Thermoleophilaceae bacterium
GTGCTCCGAGGACGCCGCCGCGCTGGTGCGCCACCTCGACTGCGGTCCCGTGTCCGTGGTGGGCTACTCGATGGGCGGCACGATCGCCCAGCTCCTGTGCCGCGATCACCCCGAGCTCGTGCGCAGCGCGGTGCTCTGCGCCACCGGGTGCGAATTCCAGACCAGCGTGCTCATGCGCACCGTGTGGTCGGGGATGGGCATCTGGCAGCTCTACCTGCGCCTCGCGCCCCAGTGGATGTGGGAGACCGCGGTGCGGGCCATCGCCCAGGGCGACCGTCAGACGACCGCATGGGCCGTCGGCGAGCTCCGTCGCGGGGCGGCGTGGGACATCGCCGAGGCGGGGCGTGAGATAGGCCGCTTCGACTCACGGGCGTGGGTCGGGTCGCTCGAGACGCCGATGGCCGTGGTGCTCACGACCGTCGACGTCCTGGTGCCCCCGGCACGCCAGCGCGAGCTGGCGCGTCGTATCGGGGTGACGCCGCTCGAGCTGCGCTCGGACCATCTCGCTCCCGCCACCACTCCGCGTCGCTTCCACGCGTGCCTGCTCGAGGCACTCGACCGGGTCGAGTCCCAGAGTGGGCTGCGGGCGGTGGCCGACTCGATGTCGGTCTAGCTCGCGGTTCGTGCTCGCCCTGCTCGAGGAGCTCGTCGACTCGGCGTCCGGCCGGTCGGAGTACGCGGACGTCCGCCACGTGCGCTTGCGGGAGGAGCGCGTCTCCACGCGCAGCGGCGGAGTCGAGGCCGCCACGCACGACGAGGAGGAGGGCATCGGCGTCCGTGTCCGGGTGGGCGGCGCGTGGGGGTTCGCGGCCGCCCCCGGATCCGAGCGCAGCGCCGGCGAGGACGCCCTCGAGCGGGCGCTCGCGGCGGCCACGGCCATGCCGCGCGGCTCGGCCGCGCAGCTCGCGCCCGAGGCTCCGGTCCGCGGCCGCCACGTAGCCCCGATCGGCGAGGACCCCTTCGCGGTGTCCCTCGACGACAAGCTCGCCGTCCTGCTGGCCGCCGAGGCAGGTCTCCGCGGCGACCCGCGCGTCGCGGTCTCGAGCGCCCATTTCCTCGCCTTCCGCGAGGAGCGGGCGTTCGCCTCCACCGACGGTGCCCTGCTCGAGCAGGTGACCACCGACTGCGGAGGCGGTATCGCCGCCGTCGCGACCGGTGACGGGGAGACCCAGATGCGCTCATACCCCGCCTCCTTCCGGGGCGACGTCGCGCAGGCGGGCTACGAGCACTTCCGCGGGCTCGACCTCGTCGGCCACTCCGCGCGGGTCGCCGACGAGGCGGTGGCGCTCCTCTCCGCGCCGCGCTGCCCCGCCGCTCGCACCACTGTGGTGCTCGACGGCGGGCAGGTGGCCCTCCAGCTGCACGAGTCGGTCGGCCACGCGGTCGAGCTCGACCGTGTGCTCGGAACCGAGACCTCCTACGCCGGGACCTCGTTCCTCTCTCCCGCCGACCTCGGGAGCCGGCGCTACGGCTCCACGGCGATGTCGGTGACCGCCGACGCCACCACCCCGGGCGGGCTGGGATCCTTCGGCTGGGACGACGAGGGCGTGCCCGCTCAGGCCGTCCCCATCGTCCGCGAGGGAGTGCTGCGGGGCTTTCTCTCCTCGCGCGAGTCGGCCGGGCAGGTGGGCCTCGAGCGCTCGGGCGGCTGCATGCGCGCGGCGGGGTTCGCCCGCCAGCCGCTCGTGCGCATGACCAACCTCCACCTCGAGCCCGGTGACGCGGGCACGCTCGAGGACCTGATCGCCGCCACCGACGACGGCGTCTACCTCGAGACCAACCGCTCGTGGTCGATCGACGACCGGCGCCTCCACTTCCAGTTCGCCACCGAGGTGGCCTGGGAGATCAAGGGTGGGCGGCTCCGGCGCATGCTGCGCAACCCGAGCTACGCCGGTGTCTCCCCCGAGTTCTGGGGCGGGCTCGACGCCGTGTGCTCGGAGCCGGCCTGGCGACTGTGGGGAGTGATCAACTGCGGCAAGGGAGAGCCCGGTCAGATGTTGCGGGTCTCGCACGGAACCGCTCCCGCGCGTTTCCGCGACGTGCAGGTCGGCGTGGCCTGATGGCGGGCCCCGGGGGCGAGGTGCCCCTCGATGTGGCCGTGCGGGCGCTGGCGGCGGTGCCCGCTGGGGTGGACGGCGCGCAGGTGACGGCCTCCCGCGAGCGCTCGCTGGCGCAGCGCTTCGCCCGTTCGGAGCCGACCCAGGCCACTTCGGTGGACGACCTGTCGATCTCGGTGTGCGTGGTCCGCGACGGGCGCACCGGCAGCTCGGCCACCAACCGGCTCGACGCCGAGTCGCTGGCCGCGTGCGCACGATCGGCCGCGGCGGCGGCCGAGGCGGCGGCCCGCTCCGGCGCGCCCGCCGCGTTTCCGGGCTTTGCGAAGGCGGCCGCGGCCCGCGCCCACCACGGCTACGACCTCGACACCGCGCGCCTCGACCCGCGCGTGGGAGGCGAGGCCCTGTCCACCGCGTTCGCGCGCGCCGCGGCGCTCGGCGCCGAGGCCCACGGCGTGTGGACGGCGGCCGAGGTGCAGACCGCGATCGCCTCGAGCAGCGGCCTGGCCACGGTCGACCGCGTGACCGACGCACTGATGAAGGTCACGGCCACCGCGCCGGACGGACGCTCGGGCCTCGCCACGCGCGCGGCGGTGGCCACGCGTGAGCTCGACGCCGCCGAGATCGCGCACCGCGCGGCCGAGAAGGCCACCTTCCCGGGTGTGCCCGTGCGACTACCGCCCGGCGAGTACCCGGTGGTGCTCGAGCCCCCGGCCGTGGCTGACCTGGTGGACTGGCTCGGACGGCTCGCCTTCAGCGGGCTGGCCTACGCCGAGGACCGCAGCGCGCTCTGCGGACGCCTCGGCACCCGGGTAGCGTCCCCGGCGATCAACCTGTCCGACTCTCCGCGCTATCGGGGCACGCTGCCACGCGCCTTCGACGCCGAGGGGGTGCCGAAGGCACCGCTGCCCCTGATCCAGGACGGGGTGGCGCACCGGGTCGTCCATGACACGCGGAGCTCGGCGCTGCTCGGAACGACCTCGACCGGCCATGCCCTCGCCGCCGGCGGCGCCGGCCTACCCCCCGCTCCCATGAACCTCGTGCTGGTGGGCGGTGGTGCGGCCGACGAGCTCGAGCTGTGCGCGGGCATCGAGCGCGGCCTCTACGTGACACGGCTCTGGTACACGAACCCGGTGCGGCCACGAGAGACCCTCCTGACCGGCGTGACCCGCGACGGCACCTTCCTGATCGAGGACGGGCGCATCACCCGCCCTCTTGTCGACATGCGGATGACCGACAGCGTGCTCGGCATCCTCGGTCGCGTGCAGGCGCTGGGCGGTCGCTCGGTGCTGGTGGGCGACGATCACTGGTACGGGCGGCGGTTCGCGAGCGGCGTGGTGTGCCCACCGCTGCGGGCCGGGGCGGTGCGCTTCACGGCCTGAGCCCCGCCGGACGGCCGTCGCCCAGGCTCTCTAGATCTTCAGCAGGACGACGACGTTGACCACGAACAGCGCCGCCGTCAAGATCGTGTAGCGCGTGAGGTTGCGCTCGAGCAGGGGGCCGGCGCCCAGCGAAGAGCCAGTCGCCCCCACGCCGAAGGCACCCGAGAGCCCCGCGTCCTTGCCGGAATGCAGCAGCACGAGCACGATCAGCAGCACAGAGAGGAGGACCTGGGTGACGGAGAAGGCGGCGACCACGGGTGCGAAAGGCTACCGCGCGTGCTGGCGCGGTTCGGCTGGTGGGACGGCGCGGTCCCGGCTCGCTGCCTCCGTAGCCGGTGGATCCTCCTCCGGGGAGAGGGCGTCGAGCTCCTCGAGGATGGCGATGGCCTGAGCCCGCAGCTCGCGGTCGACGGCCCGGTGGTCGGCTTCGGAGAGCTTGCCCATCCCCAGGTCGAGCTGGGCATCGCGGATCTCGCGGTACTTGGCCTCCTTGGCGGCCTCGAGCTCGGCCCGGCGGGCGTCCTCGGCCAACTCCTCCGCGGCGCCCTCGCGCAGCGGCGCGGCCACGAAGAGGGACACGAGAGCGGCGAGCACGAGGATGGCGAGGGCGTACTCCATTGCCGGGCGGCCGTCAGTCCAGCAGGTGACCCACGATGTCGCGCAGGGAGATCACGCCCACGGTGCCCATCCGGTCCACTACGACCACGTGCTGGAACCCGCCCTTGCTCATCGCCTCGGCGGCCTGCTTGAGGGACCAGTCGGGCGCGGAGAAGGTCATCCCCCCCGAGACGTGGTCCGACACCCGCTCGCGCTCGGGGTCCCCGCCGGCCCCGACCAGCTCCAGGAAGTCC
>JACCZP010000132.1 GCA_013695885.1 Thermoleophilaceae bacterium
CCTCGGGGGGCGCGACGGCCTCGCTGGCCCACGTGAGGGCGGCGGGTAGGGCGATCAGCGCCAGCATGCTGCCAAGCACGAGCGCGAGCAGGCGTGCGCGAGCGCCCGACCGCCCCGTGAACGCCCCCAAGCTGATTCGATGCCTCATCCGTCGTCCTCCACCGTCGTTGCTCAAAGCAGTCTCCCGAGTCGATGCAGTCTCGCAGTGCATCGGCCGGGCCACCAGGAGGCTTGACCTCGGCTCGGTACCGTCTAGACGGTGATCTCCGTGGAAGAGACCCGCGTACACAACGGGCTTCCCCTCGTGCGGCTGGGGATGGAGGGCACCCGCTCGGTCACCCTGCTGGTGGCCTTCGACGCCGGGGCCCGCGCGGAGCGCCCCGAGGAGAACGGCATGGCCCACTTCCTCGAGCACATGGTGTTCAAGGGCGGCGAGCGCTACGCGACCTACCGCGACGTGAACAACACCGCGGAGCGCCTCGGCGCGCAACTGAACGCCTACACCTCGCACGATCTCGTGGCCTTCCACGTGACCTGCCGGGCGGAGGCGGCGATGGAGGCCGCAGACCTGCTGACGGACTTCGTCGGCCGCTCGCACCTGGACGCCGGCGAGCTCGAGCGAGAGCGCGGCGTGGTCATCCAGGAGATCGCCCGCTCCGACGACCAGCCGGCCAGCGTGGCCTCCAAGCTCATCGATCGCGCGGCCTTCGGGGAGCATCCGCTGGGGCGCGCCGTCCTCGGCCCCGCCGACCATCTGCGCAGTTTCAGCCGCGATGATCTCGTGGCCTTCCGCGAGCGCCGGTGGGCGCCCCAACGCGGTGGCGCCTTCGTGGCCGGCGACCTCTCGAGCGTCGACGTCGACGGCATCGGGGAGCTGTTCGGCCGCTTCCCGGCCCAGCCCGACCCGCCGCCGGTCGAGGACGCGCCCGACTTCGAGCGCCAGGTGCTCGTCGAGCCCCGCGAGACGAACCAGTCGCACCTGCGCCTGTACTGGCGCCCGGGCGTCCGGCCCACGTCGGTGGCCGAGCGCGCCGCGCTCGCCGTCTACTCCACCCTGCTCGGCGGCTCGATGGGCTCGCGGTTGTTCGACGAGATCCGGGAGCAGCGCGGTCTCTGCTACGCGATACGGGCCTCCGCCTGGAGCCACACCGACACGCCGAACCTCGGCGTGGCGTCGGGCCTCGACTCGTCGAAGTGCCTCGAGGCCTACCGCCGGATCGGCGAGATCGTCACCGAGCTGTCCGAGGTCGGCCCCACCGAGGAGGAGGTCGAGCGGGCCCGCTCGTATGCAGCCGGCTCGCGCGTGCTCGCCCTCGAGGGCACGGGCGCGGTGGCGCGCTCCGCCGCCGCCCAGAAGGTCACCTTCGGCGAGGTCCGCTCGCCGGAGGAGATGGTCGGCGCACTCGACGCGGTCTCCTTCGAGGAGGTGCGCAGCGTGGCGCGCGACATCGCGGGGCCACCGGGGGTCGCGTGCGTGGGGCCGCACACGGCGGCGGAGTTCGAGTAGGCCGAACGCCGCCGGACTCGATCTGCCGCCCGGGGCTAGGCCGCGTCCCGCAGGGCCGCGAGGTCCGCCTCCTCGGAGAGACGCTCGAGGGCGCGCTCCTCGATCTGGCGGACGCGCTCGGCGGAGATGCCGAGACGCTGGCCGGTCTCCCGCAGCGGGGTGGGCGCCGACCCGCCGAGCCCGTAGCGGAGCTCGACGACCTTGCGCTCCCCATCGGGTAGGGACTCGACCGCGGTCTTGACCGCCCGCTCGCCGAAGGACTCGACGACCTCCTGTCCGGGATCGGCGGCCGACTGCGACGGCAGCAGGTCGCCCATGGCGGTCTCGCCGTCCTCGCCCACCGGCTGGTCGAGCGAAGCGAGCGGCCGCGCCGCAGCGCGGATCTCGGCCACCTCCTCGACCGGGATCTCGACCGCCTCGGAGATCTCCTCCTCGGTGGGGTCGCGCCCCAGCTTGGTGGCCAGCTCGCGCTCGAGCCGCGCGATCTTGCGCTCGCGCTGCCCGATGTGGACCGGGAGGCGGATCGTGCGCGAGGAGTTCTGCAGCCCGCGCTGTACCGCCTGGCGGATCCAGAGGGTGGCGTAGGTGGAGAACTTGAATCCCCGTCGCCAGTCGAACTTCTCGGCGGCCCGGATGAGTCCGAGCATCCCCTCCTGGACCAGGTCCCCGAGGGGAAGCCCCTGCCCCTGGTACTTCTTGGCCACCGAGACCACGAGACGAAGGTTGGAGTTGATCATCCGGTCCTTGGCCTGCATGTCGCCCTTCTCGATGCGCTGGGAGAGGTCGACCTCCTCGGCCGCGGTGAGCAGCGGATGCCGCCGCGCCTCGGCGAGGAAGAGCTGGAGGGAGTCGGCCGCCGGATCGGGGGCGTCCGCGTAGTAGACCGTCTCGCTTGTGTGCTTGGAGGCCGCGACCGCAGCCCGCTTCTTCGTTGCCATTAGGGCATTCCCTTACTTCGATAGTTCTATTGCCGTCGAAGCATACACACCGGACCGAGTGGCGGCGTGCCCGCTTTCATGTGTGCTTCCCCGGACCCGACTGTTGGCTATACCCGCCGCCCGGTGGGGGACTAACCCCCTGAACCCGCGGGAGCGACTCAGGCTGCGGCGCGCGCTGCCCCGAGAACCGAGGCGAGGAGGCCGGGAAGGCGCTCCTCGAGGTCATCCTCGCGGAGCGAGACGAGCCGTTGTGTGCCACTCATCCGCGTTCGGGTGACTCCGGCCTCGCGCAGCACCTTGAGGTGATGCGAGAGCGTCGACTTCGACACGCCGACGCTCAGGCCGTTGCAACATCGGCCCTCGTCGGACGCGGCGAGGTTGCGGACGATGCGCAGCCGAATCGGATCGCTGAGCGCATGGAGCACGTCCGTGAGCTCTATCTCCTCCGGAAGCGGATGCCGGACCATCCTCATGTCCGGGCCATCCGGTTGTTCGACCAAGAGCGAACCACCAGTGTTCACGAGAGTAGCGCGGGCCCCGTCGGAGCCGAGAGCGTTCGTGCGCGGCGTGCCGTCCCGGCGCGACGCTCACCCGCAGCGCGCGTACACGGCCCAGCGATCGTTCTCCGCCACCCGCTCGAACCCCGCGAGCGGGTAGTTCGACCACCACTTGCGGGCGGAGCGCTGCGAGACGCCCGACGTCGACCGCGCGGCGTCGGGCTCGAAGTTGAAGAAGTCCGAGATCACCAGCACCCCGCGCGTGGGCGGTGCCGTCTGGTTGATCGACGCCTCGAACGCATCCTTGCCGAGCCCGGTGTGGAAGCGCACGACCGGAATCGTCGAGTGGGTGGGCAGGGTTATCCGCCCGCAGCTTCCGAGGAGGGCGACGACCTCGGGGCGCTCGAGGATCTCCTCGAGCTGG
This sequence comes from Thermoleophilaceae bacterium, assembly GCA_013695885.1. Taxonomy (GTDB): domain Bacteria; phylum Actinomycetota; class Thermoleophilia; order Solirubrobacterales; family Thermoleophilaceae; genus JACCZP01. The sequence goes on from JACCZP010000132.1 coordinate 3,367, forward strand.
AGGTGCTGCTCGCGGACGAAGACCGCCTGGGCATTCAGCTTCGCGAGGTCTCGGGCGTAAGACGGCGTCCGGAACGCCACGAGCGCGAGGGCGAGCACGGCGAGGGCGATCGCGGCACCGCGCACGCGCCGGTCGCGAGCCAGCGTCCACCCCACCAGCGCCGCGGCCACGCACAGGTTGAAGATGAGCGACGGGATGAGCAGGTACCGCGGTATGACCGACAGGCCGACGGCGGCGATGGCGAGGAACACGGCCATGCCGACGAGCGCGAGCGCCAGCGGAAGCGCCGCCCGTCGGCGCAGGAGCACGAGGGCGAGCACCCCACCGAGGCCGCCGGCGACCACGTTGACGATCTTCTCGTTGCCCCCGAGGAAGTCGGGCAGGAGCAGGAGGGCCTCGAGTGGCGAGCGCTGGCGGCCGAACTGGCCTGCGACCTCGCGTGTGGAGGTGAGCGAGTAGAGCGGGTCGCCGGTCACCACGAGGTCCGCGAGCGCCCAGCCGATCGGAGCGGCCGCCGCCATCAGCCCGTAGCGGACGAAGCCACGGACCCCGACGGCCGGGGTGAGCCACAGCACGTAGAGACCGGCGAGCACCCACGCCTCCGGGCGCAGCAGGCCGGCCAGCCCGAGGAGCGCAAGCACGGACCCTCCCCGCCGCGGCCGCGAGAGCTCGAGCACCGCCGCCCCGAACACGAGCGCGAGGAACGGCACGTCGACCATGGCCCGCAGCGTGAAGAGCTCGAGGTCGACGCGGGTGAGGAGCACCGCCACGGCCACGACGGCCACGAGCGTGCCGAGCAGCATCTGGGCGAAGCGGAAGAGCAGCGCCAGCAGCGCGAGGTGGAACCCGAGGGCCAGGAAGACCAGCGTGCGGTCGGCGGCGCCCCCGAGCGGGGAGAGCAGCGCCGCGAACAGCGTGGCCAGAGGGTGCGGGGTGGGCGTGCGGAAGACGTCGTAGTCGGGCAGACGCCCCGAGGCCAGCTCCTGTCCCCAGATCAGCGTGTAGTAGGAGTCGTAGTTCGGGAAGGTGGCGCGGCCGATGAACACGGCCACGGCCCCGAGCGCGGCGACGGCCACCACGGCGAGTGCCGCCCGGGGGGTCGCGAGGGCCTCCGCGCGCGCGGCCAGGCGTGCGCCGCGCGAGGAGCGCTCGGCGCGAGCCGGCGGCGCCGCGGGCGGGCGGGTCGTGCCCGGGTCGGGAGAGGTGACCGCTGGGTTCACGGAGAGAAGGCGCTCGGGTGGCGGGCGAGCGGGCACACCGGAGGGGCCCGATCACAGCGGCGGCGGGCTCACGGTGAGCCGACGCGGGCGGTCAGCGTACCAGCGGGACCAGGCGTCCGGACGGCCTCGGAGGGGGTTGAGAGGGCACGTGCGACGGGGCTTCTGGCGCCGCGACGCCCGCCGCCCCAGTCGCTAGCCTCCGGCGCTCCGCGATGAAGCTGATCATCCAGATTCCCTGCAAGGACGAGGAAGAGCAGCTTCCCGCCACCCTCGCCGACCTTCCCCGCGAGCTGCCGGGGGTCGACGAGGTCGAATGGCTCGTGATCGACGACGGCTCGACCGACCGCACGATCGAGGTAGCCCGTGATCACGGGGTCGACCACATCGTGCGGCTCACCAACAACAAGGGCCTGTCCGCCGGGTTCCAGGCCGGGCTCGACGCCTGTCTCAAGCTCGGCGCCGACGTGGTCGTGAACACCGACGCCGACAACCAGTACTACGGCGGCGACGTCGACAAGCTGATCGAGCCGGTGCTGGCCGGACGCGCGGACATGGTCATCGGCGACCGCGACGTGGCCAACCATCCCGAGTTCGCTCCGCTCAAGAAGCGCCTCCAGCACCTGGGCAGCGCGGTGGTGCGCCGCGCCTCGAGCACCGACGTGCCCGACACAACCTCGGGCTTCCGCGCGTACAACCGCGAGGCCGCGCTCCAGCTCCAGGTGGTCGGCAAGTACACCTACACGCTCGAGTCGATCATCCAGGCCGGACGCCAGCTCGTGGCCATCGACCACGTGCCGATTCGGGTGAACCCGAAGACCCGCGACTCGCGCCTCTTCGCCTCGATGGGGTCGTACGTGCGGCGCAACGCGGTCGCCATCTTCCGCGTCTACGCGATGTACGAGCCGCTGCGCGTGTTCATGACCGCGGCGGCCGTGGTGGGGATCTTCGCCGGTGCGATCTTCGTCCGCTTCCTCTACTTCTACTTCGGCGGCGAGGGCGCGGGGCACGTGCAGTCGCTCATCCTCGGCGCGGTGCTCATCAACGTCGCGGCGGTCCTGGCCGCGCTCGGGGTGATGGGCGATCTCCTCGCGGGCATCCGCAACTTCCAGCAGCGTACGCTCGAGCGGGTGCGGCGCGTCGAGCTCCAGCTCGATGCGGCGGACCTTCTCGAACGTGCGCTGGGCGATGACGCGCTGGCTGTAGAGCCCGTCGCCGAGGATGCCCAGCGCGCCGAGCACGACCGCGGCGTTGAAGAGCACCGCGCCGAAGATCAGCGACTGCACGTGGCCCGCGCCGTCACCGGAGAGGTAGGCGACCAGGAAGCGTGTGAAGGGGATCAGCGACAGCACGAACGTCGCGAAGGCGAAGATCGAGAAGACCTTCAGCGGCTCGTACTGCGCGTAGATGCGCGTGATCGCGACGGCGTTGCGGCGCACGTAGGCGCCCATCGACGGGAACAGCTTGGACTCGCGCGTCTTCTCGTTCGTCCGGATCGGAACGTGGGTGGTGGCGACGAGCAGCTTGCCGGCCTGGATGATCGTCTCGAGCGTGTAGGTGTACTTCGAGACGACGGCCATCTGGAGTGCCGCCTCGCGGTTGTAGGCGCGAAAGCCGGAGGTCGTGTCGGGCACGTCGGTGCCCGAGGCGGCGCGCACGACGCCCGAGCCGAGCTTCTGCAGGCGCTTCTTCAGGGGGGAGAAGTGCTCGATCTTGTCCGTCTCGCGGTCGCCGACGACCATGTCGGCGCGGCCGGCGACGATCGGCTCGACCAGCGTCGGGATGTCCAGCGCGGAGTACTGGTTGTCGGCGTCGGTGTTGACGACGACGTCCGCGCCGAGCTTGAGGCAGGCGTCCAGCCCGGCCTGGAAGCCGACGGCCAGCCCCTTGTTGTTCGTGAGCTTGACGATGTGGTCGACGCCGTTCTCGCGGGCGACCGCGATCGTGCGGTCCGTCGAGCCGTCGTCGATGATGAGCCACTCGACCACGTCGAAGCCGGCGACCGCGCGCGGAAGATCCCCCAGGGTGGCGGGAAGCTGCTCCTCTTCGTCGAAGCACGGGATCTGGATGATGAGCTTCATAGGCGAAAGGAGGTCCGGCGCATGGGGGCAATCTGGAGGAGACCCCGGACGGCACACGGGGTTACCAGCCGAGACGGTGCCGTACACTCGGCGGCAGATCATCCCAGACCCCCGGCCGGAGTGCCACGCCGGGCACTCGTGGATGATCCTCCGCACAGCAATGGAGACCGCGACGCTCACCCGCCACCGGTCGGGCACCGAACCCGAACGCGCGCTCGTCAGTCCGCCGCCGAAGCCCCGCGCCTCGCGCCTGCCCGCCGCCGCCCTCGCGGGGCTCGCGCTCCTCGCGCTCGTCGGCTTCTTCGTCTACCCGACGTTCCCGAACTACGACAGCTATTACTCGCTGCTGTGGGGCCGCGAGCTGCTCGACGGCCAGAAGCCGAGCTTCGACGCGTACCGCGCGCCGACCCAGCATCCGCTCGCGGTCTTCTTCGGCGCGGGCCTGAGCCTCGTCGGCGACGGGGCCGACCGGCTCCTGGTCGGCGCGTCGCTCGCGAGCTTCGTCGTCCTGGCCGCGGGGCTCTACCGCCTCGGGCGCATCGCGTTCACCCCGGCGGTCGGCCTCGTCGCCGCGGTGCTCCTGTGCACCCGCTTTGACTTCCCGTTCCTCGCGGCCCGGGGCTACGTCGACGTCGCCTACCTCGCGGTCGTCGTCTGGGCGGCGGCGCTGGAGGCGGGGCGTCCGCGCCGCGGCACGCCCGTCTTCGTCCTGCTCATGCTCGCCGCGCTGATGCGCCCGGAGGCGTGGCTGCTGTCCGGGGCGTACTTCCTGTGGATGTTCGGCGGCGCGACGTGGCGCCGCCGCGGCCTATACGCCGTGCTGACGTGGGCGGGGCCCGTGATCTGGGCGGGGCTCGACTACTTCGCGACGGGGGACCCGATGTTCTCCCTGACCCACACGAGCGGCCTGGCCGAGGAGCTCGGCCGCCAACGGCCTGTCTCGGAGGTGCCCGCCCTGTCGGCGGAGTACCTCAAGGAGCTCGACAAGCTGCCCGTGTTCCTCCTCGGCGTGGTGGGCCTGGCCGTCGCGCTCTACGCCGTGCCGCGGCG
>JACCZP010000146.1 GCA_013695885.1 Thermoleophilaceae bacterium
CTCTTGATCGAGTCCTCGAGGGCGGGCACGGCCTCCTTGGAGGAGCGGCGCGAGAGGTTCTCGAGGGCGTCGTAGACGATCCGCTCGGCGGTCGACTTCTTGCCCGAGACCATGATCTTGTTGATGACCTGCTGGACGAGCCGCGACCCGTGGATCGGGTCGTGGTCGATGGGCCGGATTCCCGGTGAGGCGCGCCGCGGCAAGGGCTACTTGGACTTGACGCCGTACTGCGAGCGGGCCTTGCGACGGTCCGACACGCCGGCCGCATCGAGCGTGCCGCGGATGACCTTGTAGCGGACGCCCGGCAGGTCCTTGACCCGGCCGCCGCGGACGAGCACGACGGAGTGCTCCTGTAGGTTGTGGCCCTCGCCGGGGATGTAGGCGGTGACCTCCATCCCGTTGGTCAGCCGCACGCGCGCGACCTTGCGCAGCGCGGAGTTCGGCTTCTTGGGCGTAGTGGTGAATACACGCGTGCACACCCCACGGCGCTGCGGCGCCGCGACGCGGGCCTTGCGGCCCTGCCCCGACTTCAGACCCGGGGTGGCGAGCTTCTTCTTCGGCTTGACCCGACCCTTGCGGACGAGCTGGTTGATGCTCGGCATGAGGCGGGCACTCTAGCAACCGGATTCCGCTCGGCCGCTAGGGTCGCGGGCCCTTGGAGCGCGGCGCCGACCATCCCGTGGAAGCCACCCTCAACCATCATCGCGGGGGGTCGGGCGAGCCGCTCGTGCTCATCCACGGGATCGGGTCGAGCTGGCAGGCCTTCCAGCCGGTGCTCGGCGCGCTCGAGGCCCGGCACGACGTGCTCGCCGTCGACATGCCCGGCTTCGGGGACTCGCCACCGCTACCGGCCGCCGTCCGACCCACGATCGGGGCCCTGGCCGATGCCGTCGAGCGCGCCTGCGTGGCCGCCGGGTTCGACACCCCGCACGTGTGCGGCAACTCACTCGGAGGATGGGTGGGCCTCGAGCTGGCGCGGCGCGGCCGCGCCCGGACGCTCGTGGCGCTCTCCCCGGGTGGCGGGCACAACGACCGTGAGACGAAGTTCGTGGTCGCCTCGCTACGGGCCACCCACCGGATGGCCCGCACGCTGGCGCCGCTCGCCGAGGTCCTCACCCGCACCGCCGCCGGCCGAACGGCCCTGTTCGGACAGATCTCCGCACGTCCGTGGCGTATGGAGCCCGCCGCCGCCGCGGCACGGCTGCGCACCGTCGCCGCCTCGCCCTCCTTCGAGGCGACGCTCGAGCACACGGTGGCGAGCGACCGGGCCCGCAGTCTCGGAGAGATCCGGTGTCCGACCACGATCGCCTGGGGTACGCGCGACCGCCTGCTGTTCCCCCGCCAGGGCCCGCGGTTCGTCCGGGCCATTCCCGGCGCGAGGCTCCGTGAGCTGCCCGGTCTTGGGCACGTGCCGATGTTCGACGACGCGGAGATGACCGCGCGTGCGGTCCTCGAGACGACCGCTACCGGGCGCGCGAACGGGGCGTCGTGGGCCCCATCTTGAGCGAGGAGGAGCCCAGCCCCGTTCTGTTCGTCGACGTCGACGGGGTCATCTCCCTGTTCGACTTCGATCCGAACGACGCCCCGCCCGGGCGGTTCCACCTCGTCGACGGGCTCCACCACTACATCGCGGGAAGCGCCGGCGAGCACCTGGGCCGCCTCGCGGAGGCGTTCGAGCTCGTATGGGCCACGGGCTGGGAGCACCGGGCCAACGAGCACCTGCCGAGCCTGCTCGCCCTGCCCGGGAGGGAGCTCCCGACGCTCTCCTTCGACGAACGCCCGGTGTGGGGCACCGCCCACTGGAAGGTCTCGGCCGTGGACCGCTATGCACGCGGCCGCCCCGCGGCGTGGATCGACGACTCCCTCGACGAGAGCTGCGAGGCGTGGGCGGAGCGGCGCTCGGAGCCGACGCTGCTGGTGCCCACCGAGTCCGCCGTCGGGATCACCGAGGAGCAGGTCGGGGGCCTGCTCGAGTGGGCGGCGCGGCTGCGCTCGGACGAGGCCCGCTTCGCCGAGCGGATGTCGGGCGAGGTGGAGCAGATAGAGCCGCCTTGACCCCGCGCCGATCCCTCCCGCGGTAGCCCGCAGCCCGAGTCGCGAGGGGACGAACGGCGACAGGACCCGCCCGCAGCCACGCCGCGGGCGGGTCCGTCACACGAGAGCTACTCGTCCTCGGGGACGGCCCGCCGCTCGGGCGCCGAGAGGTCCGCCAGCTCTTCCCCGAACGCCGCGCCGTCGCTTCCGCCGTCGGCGCCCAGGCCGAGGTTCTCGAGCTCTCCCTCGGTCATCAGGCCGAGCTCGGCCGCCAGCTCGCGGTCGTCGAGCAGGCCGATCTCGTCGGCGCTCGGGCGCGACACCGGCTCGGTCGGCTCGATGACCAGTCGCCGGTAGCGACGCAGCCCGGTGGCCGCCGGGATCAGCTTGCCGATGATCACGTTCTCCTTCAGGCCGACCAGGCGGTCGGTCTTGCCCTCGAGCGCGGCGTCGGTGAGCACCTTGGTGGTCTCCTGGAAGGAGGCGGCCGAGAGGAACGAGTCGGTGGCCAGCGACGCCTTCGTGATGCCGAGGATGATCTCGGCGATCTCGGCGCCCTCGCCGCCCTCGCCCTCGACGCGGGCGTTCTCCTTGGCCAGGTCGTGACGGTCGATGAACGCTCCGGGCAGGTACTGGGTGTCGCCCTTCTGCTCGATCCGCACCTTCTTCATCATCTGGCGGGCGACCACCTCGACGTGCTTGTCGTTGATGTCCACGCCCTGCGAGCGGTAGACCTTCTGGACCTCGTTCACGAGGTACAGCTCCGTGGCGGTCCGCCCGCGGATGTCGAGCAGCTCGGCCGGGTAGATCGAGCCCTCGTTGAGCTGATGGCCCTTCTCGATCCGGTCGCCGGACTGGACGTAGAGCCGCGTGCGCCGTGGGAACGGGTAGGCCGTCTCGTGGCCGTCCGCATCGGTCACCACCACCCGGAGGGCCTTGTCGGTGGCCTCGACGGTCACCGTCCCATCCTCCTCGGCGAGCTTGGCGAGGCCCTTCGGCTTGCGGGCCTCGAAGAGCTCCACCACGCGCGGGAGGCCCTGGGTGATGTCCGCCCCCGCCACGCCGCCGGTGTGGAAGGTGCGCAGCGTGAGCTGCGTGCCCGGCTCGCCGATCGACTGGGCGGCGATGATCCCCACCGCGTCGCCGATGGCCACGAGCTTGCCGGTGGCCGGAGCCACTCCGTAGCAGTGCTGGCAAAGCCCGGAGTCGGCCTCGCACTTGAGCACCGAGCGCACCGGGATGGTGGTCTGCTCGCCGCCCCAAGCCTCGAGGATCTCGTCGAGCTTGCGCGGGTCGATCATCTCGTCGCGCTCGGCCAGCTTCCGGCCCCGCTTCGTGGTCACCTCCGTGGCGGTGTAGCGTCCGAGGAGGTGGGCGTTCGGCCCGCGCCCGCCGTCGGCGAGCAGCGGCATGTCGACGTGCTCGGCCGTGCCGCAGTCCTCGAGGCGGATGATCACGTCCTGGGAGACGTCGACCAGGCGACGCGTCAGGTACCCCGAGTCGGCCGTGCGAAGCGCGGTGTCGGCCAGGCCCTTGCGGGCGCCGTGGGTCGAGATGAAGTACTCGAGCACCGACAGGCCCTCCATGAAGTTGGCCTTGATCGGGCGCTCGATGATCTCGCCCTTCGGGTTGGCCATCAGGCCACGCATCCCGGCCAGCTGGCGGATCTGCTTGAACGACCCGCGGGCGCCGGAGTTGGCCATCATGAAGATCGGATTGAGGACGTGCAGGTTGTCCTGCATGGCCTGCCCGACGTCGTCGGTCGCGGCCGTCCACTTCTCGACGACGGCCTCGTGGCGCTCCTCCTGGGAGATGAGCCCCGTGTCGTACTGCTCGTGAACGGCGGCGACCTCGCCCTCGTAGCGGTCGAGGATCGACTCCTTCTCCGGCGGGATCACCACGTCGTTCTTCGAGATCGTGATGCCGGCTCGGGTGGCGAAGTGGAACCCGAGGTCCTTGAAGACGTCTAGCACCTGAGCCACCACGTGCGGGCCGTGCAGGTCGACCAGCGCGCCGATCACGTCGTTCATGTCCCGCTTGCGCAGCGACTCGTTGACGAACGCGTAGGTGGTCGGATCCCACTCCTCCTCGAGGGCCTCGGCGAGGCCGCGCTCGACGCGGTCGTTGAACACGATCCGTCCGACGGTGGTGAGCACGTGCCCGCCCGAGGCCTCGGGCCGGCGGTACTCGGCCAGGTCGTGCAGGTGGACCATCCCGTGCTCGTAGGAGAGCTCGGCCTCGGTGGCCGTGCGGAACACGTGCGGACGCTTGCCGTTCGCCTTGTCGTCCCAGTGGCCCTCGCGCAGGCCGGCCTCGAGCTCGAGGAGCTGGTCTGGCCCCGGCCCGTAGGTCAGGTAGTAGGACCCGAGCACCATGTCCTGCGTGGGGGTGGCGAGCGGCTGCCCGTGCGCCGGCGAGAGGATGTTGTTTGAGGAGAGCATGAGCAGCCGCGCCTCAGCCTGGGCCTCGGCGGACAGCGGCAGGTGGACGGCCATCTGGTCGCCGTCGAAGTCGGCGTTGAACGCCGAGCAGACGAGCGGGTGGACCTGGGTGGCCTTGCCATCGACGAGGATGGGCTCGAAGGCCTGCAGGCCGAGACGGTGGAGCGTCGGGGCGCGGTTCAGCAGCACCGGGTGCTCCTGGATGACCTCCTCGAGCATGTCCCAGACCTCGGGAATCATCGAGTCGACCATCTTCTTGGCCGCCTTGATGTTCTGCACGGACTTGCGCTCGACCAGCCGAGCCATGATGAACGGCTTGAACAGCTCGAGGGCCATGAGCTTCGGCAGCCCGCACTGGTGGAGGCGCAGCGACGGGCCGGACACGATCACCGACCGGCCCGAGTAGTCCACGCGCTTGCCGAGCAGGTTCTGGCGGAACCGGCCCTGCTTGCCCTTCAGCATGTCGGACAGCGACTTGAGCGCGCGGTTGCCAGGGCCGGTGACCGGACGGCCGCGGCGGCCGTTGTCGAACAGTGCGTCGACGGCCTCCTGGAGCATGCGCTTCTCGTTGTTGACGATGATCTCGGGGGCACCGAGGTCGAGCAGGCGCTTGAGGCGGTTGTTGCGGTTGATGACGCGCCGGTAGAGATCGTTCAGGTCGGAGGTGGCGAAGCGGCCGCCGTCGAGCTGGACCATCGGGCGTAGCTCCGGCGGGATGACCGGGACGGCCTCGAGCACCATGTGCTCGGGCCGGTTGGTCGAGTTGATGAACGCCGAGACGACCTTCAGTCGCTTCACCGCGCGCGACTGCTTCTGGCCCTTGGCCGTCTTGACCTGATCCTCGAGCACGGCACGCTCGTCGTCGAGGTCGACCTGCTGGAGCAGGTCGCGCACCGCCTCGGCGCCCATGCCGCCGCGGAAGTACTCACCGAACCCGAACGGGGAGCCGAAGCGGTCCTTCAGCTCGCGGAACAGCGTCTCGTCCTGGACGACGTCCTTCGGCTTCATGTCGCGGAAGATGTCCCACACCTGGCGCATCCGCTCGGCGGCGTCCTCGATGTAGGCCTCGGTGTCCGAGATGTCGGAGTCGAAGACCTTGCGCAGGTCCTTGACGAGCTTCTCGCGCTCGTCGTCGGCGAGCTTCTTGACGTTTAAGTCGAGCGACTCCGCCCACAGATGGTCGTCGTCGGAGAATCCTGTCTCCCGGCCCGTGGTGAGGTACTCCGCCCGGCGCTCGAGCGACTCACGCAGCTCGAGCAGGCGCTCCTCCTTCTCGGCCGCATAGGCATCGAGGACCTTCTGGACCTCCTTCTCGAGGCGGTCGAGGTCGGTCTGGCGGGCCTCGTCGTCGACCCAGGTGACGATCGACGCCGCGAAGTAGAGGACCTTCTCCAGCTCCTTGGGCGCCATGTCCAGCAGGTAGCCGATGCGCGAGGGGACGCCCTTGAAGAACCAGATGTGGGAGACCGGCGCGGCCAGGTCCACGTGTCCCATCCGCTCCCTGCGCACCTTCGAGCGGGTGACCTCGACGCCGCAGCGCTCGCAGACGATGCCCTTGTA
>JACCZP010000189.1 GCA_013695885.1 Thermoleophilaceae bacterium
GCACGCGGGCGAACGCGGAGTCGATCGAGCGCGAGAGGGCCCGCGCCAGGGCGGTCTTGCCGACCCCCGGGTAGTCCTCGATCAGCACGTGCCCCTCGGCGAAGAGGGCGACGATCACGTCGCGCAGGACCTCGCGCGGCACCCGCACCGCCGTGCGCACCGCCGCCTGAAGGCGCTCGGCGAGCGCGGCCACCCCGGCGGGGTCGAGCTGCGGGGCCGCCGACACCAGGGGCATGGTAGGGAGGCGCCTGTGAACGTCGGCGCCAGCGGCCTGGGCCTGCGACCGACGATCGAAGATCGAGCGCCGGGAGGGAATGAAGCCGATTCAGCGCGCGGCGCGTCCGCCGCGGGAAGGGGACGAGCGGGCGGCCCCGGGCGACGCCCTGTCGCTCGATTCGTGGGGCCCGCTCGCCGGCCCCCCGGGCGAGCGATCACCGCGCCCGGGCAAGGTTGGACCGACCCCGCCGCGTCCTCTATCACCCTCGCCGCTCACCGGCTTACCTCGGCCTCCCATCCTCGCTGCGGCGGGCCTCGGCGGTCGGGCCCGCTCCGGCCTTCCCCGGTCTTCCGCACCGGCCATGGAGTCCGTCGTGCCGGGCCCTAACCCGTCGAGTACTGGCGGCTCGACCGAATCCGCTTGCTCGGAGCTCTTGCGGAGCCCGCTGGCCGATCGGCCCTCCGAGCCACGCGGTCTCCTGCGAACCGCGGCGCGGGGTTGATCGCGGTCGCGCGCGCTCTCCTCCACGAGGTCGGGTGTCGACTGGTCAGGGATGCTCGCTCTACCTTCACTTGACTCCCCACCGAACAGCTTCCGAGCGGCGGGGTCGCCGTAGGCGAGCAGCGAGGCCCAAGCCGCCGCGAACGCCGCGACGCCGACCGCGAGCTCTCGCCATCCGAGGCGCCGAGCGACCGCGGGCAGCCGCCCCACCCCGACGACGCGGACCCGTTCGATCAGCTCCAAGCCCTTCGCTCCGCCCAGGACTGCCATCAGCACGGAGATCGTGACCAGGACCGGCAGCAGGGGCAGCGCCGTCAGCCCCTCGGGGGTGCGCGGAGAACCGACACCGACCGCGAGCGCTAGCAGGTACACGAGCCGCAGCGTCGCGTCGACGGCCGCGATCATCGCCACCGCCAAGCCGAACTGGCGGCCGACCTGCACCCATCGCGCGACGCTGCTCCGCCCACGCGCCGTACGGACGAGCTCACCGAGCGGAGCGATCAGCGCCGACAGGATGAAGAAGATGCCACCGAGTCCGAGCCCGGGAAGCCCTGCGCTCACCTCAGTGCCCCTTCTCGTAGACGAGCAGCGGGCGTCGCAGCACGAGCTCGCGCCACACCGCCCCGAGCATGAACCAGCCGTTCACCACGCGCAGCACGAAGAAGCTCGGAAAGCTGAGAAGCGCCCGACTTATCTCCCGCCGTTCGATTGCCTGCGCGATCAGTGGCACGAGCAGGAGCGGCGCGTCTACGACATAGACGAGGAGCACGAGCGGATCGACGAGCAGGGCGAGCACTGGAAGGACGAACAGGAACGCGAGCGACGCCAGGAGGCCCTCCCAGCACGCCACCGCCACGATGGAGCGCAGGTACCCCAGGCGCAGGACCGAGCGCCAGTGAAGACGGACGTTCTGCACGAAGCCGTGCGACCAGCGCCGCAGCTGCCGGGCCATGAACTCGATGTCGTGCGGCTCGAGCGGGTAGCAGACGGCCTCGGGCAGGAAACGTACCTTCTGCCCATCGCGGTACATGGTCCAGGTGAGGTCCATGTCCTCGGCCATCGTGCGCGTGGACCAGCCGCCGAGGCGCCGCAGCTCCGCCATGCGGTACATGGAGAAGCAGCCCGAGGAGATCAGCGGCTTCCCGTAGTGCTCCTGGACCCGCTTGAAGAAGCTGAACGCGAGCATGTACTCCACGTAGCGACCGCGCTCCCACAGCGTCTCGACACGGCGCGGAAGGACGAACCCACACGCGGCGGCCACCTCGGGATCCTCGAAGGCCGGAAGCAGTCGCTCGACCGCGTCGGGCGCGAGCGTGGTGTCAGCATCGACCGCCATCGCGAAGCCGGTCCACACTCGTGCGAGCGCGAAGTTCTGCGCCCCGGCCTTGGAGCCGGTGTTGCGTGGCGTGCGCAGCACCCTTACCCCGAGTGACTCCGCCACTGCGCCCGTCCCGTCGGTCGAGCAGTCGTCCACGACCACTATCTCCGCCGGCGCGACCGTCTGCGCGCGAAGCGAGCGCAGAGTGTCAGCGAGCGTCGGCGCCTCGTTGTACGCCGGGACGATGACCGTCAGCCGCTGGTCGTCCTCCTGACGTGAGTCCTCCATCATCGGTAATGATCCTCGCCGCAAGGGGCAATCGGCCATCGTAGGAGCTCTAAGCACGGGCGCTCGAACGCGGCGAGGGTACGTTCCCATCCCACGAGACCGTTAGAGGGTCGCATCGCCCCAGCACGCCGACCCCCCCGATACTCACGCCGAGGAGACCGATCAAGGCCTCCGCTCAGGCTTGGGTGGGCTCCTCAGACCGCGTGAGCTCACGCACCGCGGCCTCGGGGTCCTGCGCGCGCATGAGGGTCTCCCCGACGAGCACCGCGTCCACCCCCACCC
>JACCZP010000206.1 GCA_013695885.1 Thermoleophilaceae bacterium
TCCTGGCTCGGGCCGAGCGTGCCGGAGGCGAGACGATCGTCGCCGACAAGGGCTATGCCGGGCGGGCGTTCGCCCTCGCGGCGAGCGAGCTTCAGGCCAAGATCGTCCGCCCGGCGCGACGCGATGAACCCCAGGTCGGCCCACGCCTCTCGCGGATCCGCCAGCGCGTCGAGTCGATCTTCTGGACCTGCAAGGACCTGCTCACCCTGGAGCGCCACGGAGCGCGCACGCTCGGGAACCTGCGCGTGCGCATCGCCCAGCGCTTTCTGGCCCTCGCGGCCGCCATCGCGCTCAACCACCAGCTCGGTCGTCCGAGTCGCGCTCTCGTCGCCTATGTGGCGTGAGGGCGTGGAATCAGTCATCTAGGAGGGTCTAGCGAAACGCTCCGTCTCGGCGCGTCGCCAGGCATCACGCATCGGTTCGCCCGCGGAGATGAACAACAGCGGCGCGGCGAGAAGCAACAGGGCCTCGTCAAACGGCCCCGGTATGGGCAAGAGGCCGATCAGAACGAGCCAGCGGAGCGGCTTTGGGATGCGTTCGTCGCGGGCGAGGAGTCTGGCCGCGTGGATCGCTCTGGCGGTGAAGGCGCGTGCCTTCTGCACGTCCGCCAGCTTAGGCGGCGAGCGGTGTCAACAGGAACCCACCAGCGCACCACTTTCAGGAACCGAAAACTGCACCACTCAAGGCGCCGCCGTTCAGGCGGAGCCGCGGAGCGGCGGAGCCTGAACAGCGGGCGCGACGCCTGCCCCCGCTCGCGAAGCCGATAGCTCTTGCCCTTCAGGGTGACCATGGTGGCGTGATGGAACAGGCGGTCGATCAGCGCGGCGGCGAGGCCGTAGCGCTCGAGCCGGCGCAGCTCCTCGTCGAGGGCGTTTCGCTGTTGGGCCGACTCGAGGCGGTCGACCCACTGCTGGGCGGTCGCGAAGGCGACGCGGTGACCCGCCTGGCACGTCTTGAGCTCGAGGGCGATGGCGGGGTGGCTTTTTCCCGCTCCGGGCACACCGGGTGGCCTCGTCCATGTCGGGGTCGGCCACGACGTCGGTGATCCCGAGCCGGCCGCCCGGGCGCAGCACGAGCCCTCGGCCGGGCCGCAGCAGCTCGCCCCGCTGCCGGCCGCCTGCTCGGCGGCCGCGGCGTAGCGTTCGCGCACGGCCTCCCTTACCTCCTTCGGTGACGTCAGCGGCTCGGTCGCGAGGCGAAGGCGCTCGGCGGCAGTCATCGGCTCAGCCACCGAGACAGGTCCTCGAGCGCCCCGGGGCGGACGAAGTAGTAGGCCCAGAGGCCGCGGCGCACCGAGTCGACCACTCCGGCCTGGCGGAGCACCTTCAGGTGGTGGGAGACTGTCGGCTGGCCGACGTCGAAGAGCGGGGTCAGCTCGCACACGCACACCTCGCCCGCGTGCTGGCGCAGCACGTCGACGAGCTGGAGGCGGATCGGGTCGGCGAGGGCCTTCGCTACCGCGGCCATGCGCTCAGCCTCCTGACGGGCGACCTCGGGGTAGGCGACCGGCTCGCAGCACGGCTCGCCGGGGCCTCGCTTCTGCTTCGGCGTGAGCTCCAGATCGACCATGATCAATCTACGTATACCGATTGAAATGGTGGCTGTCAATGTTTAGGCTGTGGCCGTGACCAAAGGTGGCGCACAGCCGAACGGCGAGGGCCCCTTCCACCATCCTGGCGATGACGGCTTCGAGCGCGTCGCGGTCATCACCGACATCCACGCCAACCTCTCGGCCCTCGAGGCGGTCCTCGAGGCAATCCGCTGGCTCGACGTCGACGAGCTGTACTGCGGCGGCGACCTCATCGACTACGGGCCGCGCCCCAACGAGGTCTGCCGTCTCATCGAGGAGCGAAGGATCCCGACGATCTACGGCAACTACGACTGGGCCATCGCCCGTGATCGGCTCGAGTGCGGCTGCGCGTACGTGACCGAGCACGACCGTGCCCTCGGCCAGCGCTCGGTCGCGTGGATCCTGGCCCACACCGACCGACATTCGAAGCACTTCATGCACAGGCTGCCCTTCGAACTGCGGTTCCGAATGGGAGGTCGGCGTCTGCGCCTAGTCCACGGCTCGCCGCGGAAGGTCAACGAGTACCTCTTCGCGGACAAGCCGGCGCGGACCTTCGAGCGGATCGCCCGGGCCGCCGACTGCGACGTGCTCGTCTTCGGCCACACCCACCAACCCTGGGTGCACGAGTACGGCGGGGTGCTGTTCGTGAACTGCGGCGCGGTCGGCAGACCGAAGGACGGCGATGCCCGGGCCGCCTTCGCGCTGCTCGAGCTCAACGAGGCCGGCGAGGTCCACGCCTCGATCGAACGCGTCCCCTACGACGCCGCGGCAGTGGCCCGAGACCTAGCCGCCGCCGGACTGCCCAACGAGTACGCCGCCAAGCTCGTAGCCGCCGCCTAGATAGGAGACACGATGAGGTACGTCCTGTTCGTCTGCACCCACAACGCCGGGCGCTCACAGATGGCCGAGGCCTTCTTCGCGCGCCATGCGCCGCCCGACATCCGTGCCGAGTCGGCCGGACAGGAGCCGGCGCGGGAGGTGTGGCCTCAGGTCGTCGAGGCCATGAACGAGGTCGGCATCGACCTGCGCGAGCGCCGCCCGCAGAAGCTCACGGTCGAGATGCAGCTGCACGCCGACTGGGCGATCACCCTCGCCTGCGGCGCCCAGTGCCCCTACGTGCCGACCACGGTCGAGGACTGGGACATCCCCGACCCGGCGGGACGCTCGCTCGATGAGGTGCGGGCGATTCGCGATGCCATCGAGACCCGCGTGCGCGAGCTCCTCGACGAGAAGATCGACCTGATCCGCTCGGACCGCACCGCCCACCAGGCTCGCCTGTGGCGCCTGCTGCCCAACCTGGTGGCCGAGTTCGGCGGGCAGCGGTCCGAGGAGGAGATCCGTACCGCGGCCGACGCCGCCCTCGCCGAGTTCCAGGACGCGCCGGTGCGCTCCTTCGTCATGACCATCGCGAACCGCAAGGCCCGCGAGGTCCTGCGCGCCAGCGGCCAGCCGGCGCCCGTCTAGCCCTGGACGCCTCGCTCGCCCTCTGGCGTCGGGCCCTGGCGGAGGGGCTCGGCGCCTTCTTCCTCGTCTTCGCCGGATGCGGCGCGGTCGTCGCCGACGCTCGATACGACGGCGCGCTCGGGGCGGTGGGAGTCGCCCTCGTCTTCGGCCTCGTGATCATGGCCATGGTCTTCGCCACCGGCCACCTCTCGGGCGCCCACCTGAACCCGGCCGTGACGCTCGCCTTCGCCCTGACCCGACACTTCCCGAGCCGCGACGTGGTCGCCTACGTGATGGCGCAGGTCGGCGGTGCGACCGTGGCCGCGCTCTGTCTCCGCGCCGCCTGGCCGGACGGGCCCGGCGATCTCGGGGCCACCGTCCCGAGCGTCGGCGCCGGCGGCGCCCTCCTCTACGAGCTTCTCCTCACCGCCGTCCTCATGTTCGTGATCACCGCGGTGGCCACCGACGTCCGGGCCGTCGGCTCCGGGGCCGCACTCGCCATCGGCGGCACGGTGGCCCTCGACGCCCTCTTCGGCGGCCCGGTAACGGGCGCGTCGATGAACCCCGCGCGCTCCTTCGGGCCGGCGCTGGCCGCCGGGGAGTGGCAGGACTTCTGGATCTACGTCGCCGGACCTACCGCTGGTGCCGTGGTCGGCGCCTTGGCCTACCAGCTCGTGCGCGGCCAGGCACCACCGGGCCCCGAGGAGCGCACCGAGCGCGAGACGTGCATCGTGCTCAGGTGACTGTGTGCACAAGTTCCCAGGTCGTCTCACGAAGCCGCTGCTCGCGATCCGGGTCGACCTGCTGAGCCTCGGCGAGCAGGGCACCGATGGACGCGGCGAAGGCCCGGCGCAGCTCGCGTCCGTCCAGCTCACGCACGAGGGTCTCCGCGACGCTCTGACGCAGACCCGCGGGTAGATCATCGACACCGCGACCTTGGTTCGCGGGCAGCTCGTGGCGCAAGCAGGCAAGCGTGATGACCTGGTCGCGCACGCCGTTGATCATGTGCAGCGCCTGCAGGGCTCGACCTCGCGCGATGCTTGACCGTGCGTGCAGCGCGTAGAGCCATCCCATGCCGATAAGGGTTCCAGGCGCAGGCGAGCGCGGAGGCCGGGGCTCGTTGGACTCGCCGAACAGCAGACGGAACGACGCGCCCGACGCCGCGAACGCGTCCCCTGGCCAAAACGAGAGATCGACCTGAAGCGAGCTGCTCAGTAGGAACACGCGAAACAACGTGGAGTCAGACCACACGTCGAGATGATCGACGGCGGAGGCGCTCTCGTAGATACGCGTGGTCCACTCGGCGGCGACGTCATCGGGCTCGAGGCCGTCGGCAAGACGCAGGGCGAGATCGATGTCAGACCACGCGTCCTCGCGATCATTCGCTCCCGATCCGACGACGGCCGCAGCAGTGATCCGGTCGTCGCCCCGCGCGACCGCGATGAGACGATCGCGGAGGGCCTCCCGTTCGGGAATGCTGAACACGCAGGCATCGTATGGGGCGTCGATGCGGGAGCTGCCCGCTGACCGCGGGCCCGGCTCAGGGATACATGCTGTGTCTCGGCAGCCGAACCCTCGATTGCGAACGATCGTGGTTCGGTCTCTCAGTCGCGGCGCGGCCGCACCGC
Organism: Thermoleophilaceae bacterium; assembly: GCA_013695885.1. Classification (GTDB taxonomy): domain Bacteria; phylum Actinomycetota; class Thermoleophilia; order Solirubrobacterales; family Thermoleophilaceae; genus JACCZP01. The sequence goes on from JACCZP010000206.1 coordinate 4,642, forward strand.
GATCGTCACCCGCGAGCTGGCGCACAGCCGGCCGTGGTCGTCGGTCATGTCGACGTCCCACACCCACATCTGCCGCGAGCGGTGAATGCGTCGTCCCTCGGCGTGCACGGTGCCCTCGGTGATCTGACGAAGGAACTTGACCTCGTGGGCGGTGCCGAACGCGATGCTGCCGTCCTCCCACACGGCGCGCACGGTGGCCTCGCTCGCCAGCATCTCGGCCAGTGCGGCGTAGGCGCCGCCGTGCACGAGGCCGTAGACCTGCTTGATCCGGTCGGTCACCGGGACCCGCCCGCGCACCGACTCCTCCCCCACCTCGAGCACCTCGAAGCCGAGCGTGCCGTCGAGGACGTCGGCCTCGGCCAGCACGTAGCCCTTCGACCGCCCGGGCATGCCCACCGGACCGGACGAGCGCGACTCCCCGCTCACAGCTCCTTCGACATCCGTACGAAGTAGTCGAGCGCCTCGGGGTTGGCCAGCGAGTCGGGGTTCGCGGCCTCGTCGATCGGCGTGCCCATCAGGATCTTCTTCACCGGGACCTCGAGCGTCTTGCCGTTCAGGGTGCGCGGCACCTCGTCGATGGCGTGGATCACGTCGGGCACGTGCCGGGGCGAGCAGTCCTCCTTGATGCGGCGCCTTATCTGGCCCTGGAGGTCGTCGTCCAGCTCGGCGCCCTCGTCGAGCACCACGAACAGCGGCATGAAGGCCTTGCCGTCGCCGTCCTCGACGTCGACCACCAGCGCGTCGGCCACCTGGTCGACCTCGTGCACGGCCGCATAGATCTCGGCCGTGCCCATGCGCACGCCGCCGCGGTTGATCGTCGCGTCCGAGCGCCCGTAGATCACCGCGCTCCCGCGGGGGGTGATCCGGATCCAGTCGCCGTGGCGCCAGATGCCCGGGTAGGGCTCGAAGTAGCTCTCCCGCAGGCGCTCCCCGTCCTCGTCGCCCCACAGGTAGAGCGGCATGGAGGGCATGGGCTCGGTGATCACCAGCTCGCCCACCTCATCGATCAGCGGCCGCGCCTCCTCGTCGAAGGCCTCGACCTTGGCCCCCAGCGCCCGGCACTGGAGCTCTCCGAGGTGCACAGGCAGCAGCGGACAGCCGGAGACGAACGCCGTGCAGAGGTCCGTCCCGCCGCTGGTGGAGAACAGCCACACGTCGTCGCGCACGCGCTCGTACACGAAGCGAAAGCCCTCCGGCGAGAGCGGGGAGCCGGTGGAGCCCACGCTCCGCAGGTGCTCGAGCGAGCGGCCCTCGCGCGGGTCGACGTCGGAGCTCCGCAGCGAGTCGATGTAGCTCGCGCTCGTGCCGAAGCAGGTGATCCCGCCCTCCTCGGCGAGGTCCCAGAGCACGCCGAGGTCGGGCGCGCCAGGGCTGCCGTCATAGAGCACCACCGCCGTTCCGCCGAGGAGGCCTCCGATGAGCAGGTTCCACATCATCCAGCCCGTGGTGGTGAACCAGAAGAAGCGGTCCTGGGGCCCGAGGTCCATGTGCAGGCGCACCATCTTGAGGTGCTCCAGCACGATCGCGCCCTGGCCCTGGACGATCGGCTTCGGCAGCCCTGTGGTGCCCGAGGAGTAGAGCACCCACAGCGGGTCGTCGAAGGGAACCTGCTCGTACTCGAGCGAGGGGGCCTCGTCGCCCACCGCGGCCAGGAAGTCGCTCCAGAGGGTCACGTCCTCGAGAGCGCTCGTGTCGGGATCGTCGGAGAGGTAGGGAAGGAGGACCGTGCGCTCGAGCGAGGAGAGCTCGCCCTGAAGGTCGGCGACGGTGTCGGTGCGGTCGAAGTCCTTGCCCCCGTAGCGGTAGCCGTCGACTGCGAAGAGCACCTTTGGCTCGATCTGGCTGAAGCGGTCGGTCACGCTGCGGGCGCCGAAGTCCGGCGAGCAGCTCGACCAGATCGCCCCGAGGCTCGCGCAGGCCAGGAAGGCCACGAGCGTCTCGGGCACGTTCGGCATGTAGGCCACCACGCGGTCGCCGGGACCGACGCCGAGCTCGCGCAGCGCGGCGGCGGCCCGGGCGGTCTGCTCCTCGAGCTCGTCCCAGGTCAGCTCAGCGCGCTCGCGCAGCTCCGAGGCATGCACGACCGCGGTCTCACCCGTCCGGGCCATGCGGAAGACGTGCTCGGCGTAGTTCAGCTCCGCTCCGGGGAACCACTTCGTGCCAGGCATGACGCGCTCCTCGAGCACCGCGTCGTAGGGCTTCGAGGCCTTGATCTCGAAGTACTCCCACATGCTCGCCCAGAACTCCTCGAGCTGGGTGACCGACCACTCCCACAGCTCCTCGTAGCCGTTGAAGGAGAGGTCGCGCTCGCGCCCCAGCCAGCGCATGTAGTCGGTCAGCGCGGCGCGCTCGATCAGCTCCTCCGACGGCTCCCAGAGGAGCTCTCCCTCGACGGCCTCCGTGGACATGTCCTCTCCTCCCGGACGACTGCGTGGGGAGCCTAGGTTACGGGCGGCACTCGAGACGAAGGTCCTCCACCTGGCACGGGAGACCCGACCGGTCGACGATCTCGGGGTCTCCGCTCAGCAGGGTGAGACCGTGCGCGGCGGCGGTGGCGATCGCGAAGCAGTCTCCGAGCGCGATGGGAACGGCAGACTTGAGTCGCGCCACCTCCACCATGCGCGAGACACCGGGAAGCTCGAGCTCGAGGCCCGCACGCAGGTCGGCCAGCACCTCGTCGGCGCTCACGCGCCCGTGGTCGCGTTCGAGCCGGTAGTACACCTCGACCGCGTTGACCCAGCTCAGGATCGGACGGTCCGCGAGCTCGGCCTCGACGCGCTCCTGTGCCGGTGACTCCCCGTCGAGCCAGGCCAGGACCGCCCACGAGTCGAGGCAGGCGCTCACCGGGGTTCGCGAGCGCGGTCCGCGAGCAGCCGGGCTGCCATCCCGCTGCCTCGGAATCGTCCGCCGAGCTCCGACCGCCTCCGCTGGGAGGCGACCACCACGGTGTCGCCGTCGAGGCGGAACTCGACCTCCGTCCCGGGGTGGATCCCAGCCTTGTCGCGGAGGTCTTTCGGGATGACGACCTGGCCCTTGGCCCCCACGCGGGCAGTCATACCGACTCAGTATAACGCGCGGTCAGGTCCTGGTGACGAGGTCGGGCGCGTTCGCTTCCGTGTCAGCCGAGGCGAAGCTCCTGGTGTACGGTGCGCCGTGGCGCTCGGCGAGCGCCCCGATCGTCACTCCACGGTGCCCGCGGGCACGGCCCACTGGCAGCGCTGACCGGTGACCGCGGCGATGACATCGAAGTCGGCGTCGTAGTGGAGTACGCCAACGTGGAGCTGCTCCGCCGCGGCCGCGACCAAGAGGTCGGGGATCTTGCGGCCCCGGTGGCTGCGCTGGGCGAGCAAGCGCTGCACTTGAAGCGCGCGGCGCAGGTGGGCTGCGGTCGTCTCGACCGAGTCGAACGCGTCGAGCGCCCCCACGAGTCGATCCCACTCCTCGCCGTTGCGTGCCGAGTAACCGACCTCGAGGTCGCAGATGCTTGGACGGCCGAGCTGCCCGGCCGCAGCCAGCGGCTGGATCACCTCGCGAACCTCAGAGCGGCTGAGCCGCTTCAAGACGCTGGTGTCGACGAGGAAGCTCAGCGCCACGCTTCTGAGCGATCATCGAGGCGGGCATTGGCCAACACGTCCAGAGCCGCGCTGACCTGGCGTTCTCGGAGGAACGTCGCTCGGCGCAGCGCCTCGTTGACCGTGTCTTTGATCGTGGCCGTGCCGAGCTCCGCGCGAGCCGCGCTGAGAGCCTTCTCGTCGAGATCGATCAGGTGCTTCCCCACGACTTCAGTATATACGGAGGCACATCCGTATAGCCTAGGGACCCGGGCGCGACGGCGAGCCGCCATGGCGTGGGGGTCCGGCCGCCGGCCGGCCTCGGTCGCCATGGTGGCGCCCTCCTACAGCCCGAGCGTCTTCGCGATGATGTTGCGCTGGATCTCGGAGGTGCCGCCGAAGATCGTCTGCACCAGCGCGCCGCGCAGGTAGCGCTCCATCGGGTACTCGGTGGCGTAGCCGTAGCCGCCCATGATCTGCATGCCCTCGAGGGCGCAGCGCTTGGCCAGCTCGGTGGACGCGAGCTTGGCCATCGAGGCCTCCTGGGGAAGCATGCGGTCGGGATCCTCGTCGGTGAGGCGCGCCACCCAGCGCACCAGCAGCCGGACCTGCGCGAGGTCGGTGGCCAGATCGGCGAAGCGGTGCGATATGGCCTGGAAGCTGCCGACCGGCCGGCCGAACTGGCGGCGCTCCTTGGCGTAGGCGAGCGCGTCGTCGAAGGCCCGCTGGGCGAGGCCCAGAGCGAGCGCGGCGAGGATCACCCGCTCGTTGTTGAGGCCGGCCATGAGCTGCGTCCAGCCGCCGCCCTCGTGCCCCAGTAGGGCCTCCTCGGGCACGGCGACGCCGTCGAGATGGAGCTCGTTGGTCTCCCGGCCGCCAAGAGTGTCGATCGGCGTGATGGTGAGGCCCTCCGCGTCGCGAGGCACGAAGATCATCGACAGCCCCTCGTGGGGCGAGTCGGTGCGCTCGGTGCGGCAGACGATCAGCACGTGGCTGGCCTTGTGCGCGTAGGAGCACCACATCTTCGTGCCCTCGAGCACGTAGCTCCCGTTCTCGCGCCGGGCGGCGCACTTCAGCGCGGCGACGTCCGAGCCGGCCTCGGGCTCGGACATCGCGATGGCGAGGCCACCGCCGGCGGCCACCCGTCCGAGCAGGTCGCGCTTCTGGTCCTCGGTGCCGAAGCGGTTCAGCGCACCGACCACGATCAGCGTGACCCCGTAGGCGCCGATCGGGGCCTGGCCGCGGGCGGTCTCCTCGAGGAAGAGGACCGCATCGGAGAACGTGCCGCCCGAGCCACCGTACTCCTCGGGGATGGTGATCCCGTACCAGCCGAGCTCGGCCATCTGCCGGGCGGTGTCCTCGTTGTGCAGGTCACCGAAGCCGTCGGTGAGCTCGCGCAGGCGGTCGGGACCGAGCTCGCGGTCGCAGTAGTCGCGCAGCGCATCGACGAAGTCCCGCTGCTCCTCGGAGAGGCCGGTGTCGGCGCGGGTGTCGAGGGCGCCGGCGGCCACGGTCAGGCGCGGGCTCCGGCCGCGACCGGCCGCTCCTCGCGCGCCTGGGCCTGACGCTTGATCTCCCGCAGCGCGATCGACATCTTGTGCACCTCGTCCGCGCCGTCCACCAGGCGCAGGGCGCGGCCCTCGCGCCACATCAACGCGAGCGGAGTGTCGTCGGACACCCCGAGCCCTCCGTGCACCTGGATCGCGCGGTCGAGCACCTGCTGCTGCACGTTCGCGGCCACCACCTTGATCATCGCGATCTCCTGGCGGGCGGCGCGCTTGCCCTCGGTGTCCATCTTCCATGCGGCGTGGAGCACCATCAGGCGGGCACCGTCGATCTCCATGCGCGAGCGCGCGACGAAGTCCTGCACGAACTGCTTCTCGGCCAGCGGCCCGCCGAAGGCCTCGCGCTCGCTGGCCCGCGCGCACATCATCTCGAGCGCCCGCTCGGCCGAGCCGATGGCGCGCATGCAGTGGTGGATGCGCCCCGGCCCGAGGCGGTCCTGGGCGATCACGAACCCCGCGCCCCGCTCGCCGAGGAGGTTCGACTCCGGCACGCGGGCGCCGTCGAAGCGCACCTCCCAATGGCCGGGGCCGCGAGAGTGCCCCATCACCGGGATCGGCCGCACCAGCTCGAATCCCGGCGTGCCCATGGGGACGAGGATCATGCTCGCCCGCTTGTGAGGGGCGGCGTCGGGATCGGTGACGACCATGGCGATGGACACGCTGGCCCCCAGGGCCCCCGAGGAGTACCACTTGTGCCCGTCGATCACCCACTCGTCGCCGTCGAGCTCGGCGCTGGTGCGCAGCCCGGTGGGGTCGGACCCCGCCGTCTCCGGCTCGGTCATCGAGAAGCAGGAGCGGGTCTCCCCCTCGATGAGCGGCCGGAGGAAGCGCTCGCGCTGCTCGTCGGTGCCGTGGTCGGCCAGCACCTCCATGTTCCCGGTGTCCGGCGCGGCGCAGTTGAAGGCCATCGGCGCGATGGGGCTGCGGCCCATCTGCTCGCAGAGGATCCCGTACTCCCAGTTGGTCAGGCCCTCGTCGTCGCCCTCCGCGAACGGGTCGGGCATGAACAGGTTCCAGAGCCCCTCGGACCTCGCGCGCTCGCGCATGTCGTCGATCACCTGGGGATAGGGGACGTCCGGCGCCACCTCCTCGTCGAGAGCGCTGAGCGCCTCGCCCTCCCGCGGTGTGACGTGCTCGTCCATGAAGGCCTCGATCCGCGCGCGCAGCTCCTGGACTCGGGGCGAGGGCTCGAAGTCCATGCGCGCGGGAGGCTATCCGGCGCCCGCGGGTTCCGACCGACCTCAGCCGCTGATCGCCAGCGCCGCCCAGGCCACCGTCGCGGCCAGCGCGCCGCCGGCGAGGACCGCCGCCGCGAGGCGCAGGGCGTGGCCCGCGCTGGGGGCCCCGCGCCCCGCGCGAGCGGGCGCGGGCTCGGCCTCTGCGAGCTCCGTGTAGGTGAGCGTGCCGCGCGCATGCTCGGCGCCCGACAGGGGCACCATGACGTCGCGGGGGCCGGCGGCCAGGAAGTCGGGGACGTCGAAGCCGGCGCTGCGCCGGAGCATGCTCGGCACGCCCTCCTCGATCAGGAGGTTGCGGATGAGCTCGGCCTCGGCCTGGTTTCGGCCCCCCGCCACCCGCACGAGGTCCCCGCGCGCGAACTCCGGGCGGATCTTGCGCGCGTAGGCGCGCGCTTCGCCGCCACGGTCGTCGTCCCGCGGCTCGCTGCCGCCCTCGCCGCGCGCGTACACGAGCGGCATACCGCACTCCGCGCACAGTCGGTCCTCGAGCGGGTGGCGGCGGGCGCAGCGGGGGCAGAGCAGCGGCTCCGCCGCGCCCGCGCTACTCGATCTCGATCGGCTCTTCCTCGACACGGCCGTCGGCGATCCTCCACGCTCGCACCTCGGGGTCGGCCGCCAGGGAGACGATCACCTGGAGCCAGTGCGGGTACTGGGCGAGGTTGACGTCGGTCTGCGAGGGCTCGGCCGCGCTGCGCGGATGGGAGTGGTAGATGAAGATGTCGTGGCCCTCGTCGTCGTGCTCGTTGGCGGCCAGGAGGCTCGGCCCGTCCAGCTCGTAGCCGTAGCGGGAGTCGCGCAGGTTCCGCGAGCGGTGCACCTCCTCGACGCGCCCGTCCACGCCGTGGCCGTAGCCGCAACATTCCTTGGGGGCTGACTCACGGGCGTGGTCGACCATTACCTGCCACTGGGCCCGAGTGATCCGCATGGCGCGGAGGCTAGATGCCGAGGCTCTGGCCGGCCCGCCCGGCGCGGGTACCCTCGAGCACGTGTTCAACGTCGGCCCGCTGGAGCTCATCATCGTGCTGATCATCGCGTTGATCGTGCTCGGCCCGAAGAAGCTTCCGGAGGTCGGACGCTCGGTCGGCAAGGGCATGCGGGAGTTCAAGGCGGCGATCGGCGGCGGTCGTTCGGACCGCGACGACGACCCGCTCGCCGGCATCGACTGGAACGAGCACGGCGAGTTCCCGGACTTCGACGAGGAGCTGGAGCTCGAGCGCGACGACGCCTCCGAGCCCGGCGACGACGCATCTGAGCGCGCCCCCCACGACAAGGACGAGACCCGGTCGGGCGACGCCGGCCGAAACGAGGGCGGGCCGGGGGACACGGGCGAGAGCGAAGCCCGACGGCGCGACCGCGAACGGGACGAGTTCGGCCGCGTCCAAGCCGAGGAGGAGGCCCGGGCGCGGCAAGGGTTCTCGTAGGGCTCGCGGACTGCCCGCATCAGGTTCCCG
>JACCZP010000214.1 GCA_013695885.1 Thermoleophilaceae bacterium
CCAGGTAGAACGCGAGCGGTCCGAGCCACACCACCTGCCGCGTGGCGGTGAGCGCCAAGACGACGAAGGCGACGGCGACGAGCGCTGGGGTGACCGGACGTGGGCGCGGGGCCTCGCGCCACAGCCACACCGCCAGCGCCGAGAAGGCGATGACGAGGGCGAGCACCGGCGGATGGAGGTAGGTGGCCTGCCACTCGAAGGGAAGGTGGTGCGGAGCGATGTGGCGGTCGTAGACCCTGAGGTAGTCGAGGATTTCGACCCCCAGCGGGGTCAGCAGGAGGGCGACCACGGACACCCCGAGGGTGGCGACGAGCGGAAGTGATCGGTAGGGCTCGACCGACGGCAGGCGTCCCCGGCGCGGACGTAGCGCGACTCCCACGCCCGCGAGCGCCAAGAGCAGCAGCCCGGCAGGAAACGCGCCGTGCAGGTTGGCCCAGACCGCGAAGAGCACGGGAACGGCGAAGAGGGCCCCCGACCGCCTCCGAGCGATGGCGAGTAGGGCGGCGACGCCGGCGAAGAGGGCGAACGAGAACCCGGCCGCGCGCGGATCGAGCACGGCGAGGAGGGCGGCAATCGAGAGCGCCCACGCAGCCGCGGTGGCGCGGGCCGAGCGGTCGCGGCACAGCCAGGCGAGCGGCGCGAGGCCGCCCACGAGGACCGTCGCGTAGGCGAGGCTCACGCCCGCCATCCCACCCAGCGCGTGCGTCTGGAAGAACAGCCACTCCGCGAGCCACTGCTGGTTGTGCCAGACGTGTCCCTGGGCCAGCGTCGGGAACGGGCTGCGCGTGACCCATCCCTCCTCGGTCAGCAGCCGCCCCGACGCCAGTAGGAAGTAGACATCGCCCGCCAGCGTGCGGTTGAGGTAGAGCAGCGCCGCGCCGGCCACCGAAAGCTGAGCGGCCACGACGGCGAGCGCCCGCGTGGAGACGAGCTCGAGCCGCGCGGGCGCGCCGTGGACGGGCAGAGCCGGAGCGTGCAGCGGCACGGTCGGCTGAAGGTAGGGAGTGCCCGCGCGTGGCGGGCGGGCCCCGCTTCACGCTCCGCGGCCGGCGGACCGCTGACGCGGCCCCTACGGCGCCGAAATCTCCCGCTTGCGCTCCGGCGTCTGCGCCTTGGCCCGCTTGCGCGCGCCCTCGCGTCGCGCGCCCGAGGACCCCGACTTCGAGTGCTCGAACACCTGGGCCATGATCGGCGGCCAGTGCTCGCGCAGCGCCTCGGAGCCCATGAACAGCCCCAGGTGGCCGCCGCTGGTGGTGCGCTTCACCACCTGATCGCTCGGCGTGGAGGCGTGGTCCTCGAGGGCGAAGACCTGCGCCGGCGGGGTGATGTGGTCGGTCGCGCCGCCCAGGAGGAAGAGCGGGGCGGAGATCGCCGATAGGTCGACGAGCTCGTCGCCGATCTCGAGCTTTCCGGCGATCAGCTTGTTGTCGCGGAACAGGTGCTCGACGATCCACAGGTAGAACGCCCCGGGGATGTCCTGGACGTGCTTGAACCAGTCCTCGAACGCGCGGTAGCGCTCCACGTGGCGCTCCTCGCGGATGTTCGCCAGGAGCTGGAGCTGCTTCTCGATCTCGCTCTCGGGCTTGATGGTGATGAAGCCGTTCAGCATGAACTCGCCCTTCAGCACGCCGCCGCCGAGGGCGACCACCGACTCGTAGAAGGAGAGGTCCCCGGAGCGCCCGTGGAACTTCACGTAGTCGCCGATCACCGGGTTACCGGCGTAGAAGTCGATCGGCGCGCCGGCGATGGTGAGCGTGCTCACGCGCTCGGGGTGAAGAGCGGCGTAGATGGTCGCGAGCCAGCCGCCCTGGCAGTCACCCACCAGGTTCACGGGTCCGTCGCCGATGTGGGCGAGGGCTCGGTCGACGAACTCGAGGTAGTCGTCGATGCTGGAGTCCTTGGTCTCCTGCGTGGCGCCGACCCAGTCGAGCGAGAACAGCTTCGTGAGGCCCGCGGCGCGGATGACCTTGACCTGGCTCTGCGCCTCGGAGTAGTCGACGATGCACGAGTCGTGCCCGGCCTGCGGCGGGAAGACGAGCGTGGGGACGACGTCATCGGTCGAGCCCTCCGAGAAGTCGCGGAGTCGCGCGACGGGGGAGGAGAGGACGACCTTGTGCGGCGTCGACCACGTCGGCTCGCGGCGCTCGGTGGCCACCTGCCACCAGCGGGTGACGTCGGCGGCCACGTCGAAGGGGGTCGCGGCGCGCTTGAGCGCTCCCACCCAGTAGGAGCCGAGGCCGTCGATCACGGCCTTCGTGCACTCGAGGCCGGAGTCGAGGTAGCGGGCGGCGAGGCCGGTGGGGTCGGACCCGAGCGCGGGGAGACCCGGGGGGCACGTCGGGGGAGCGATGACTGGAGTGGTCATGGGGAGGTCTCTTCTCTGGAGGAGGGGGACACGGCGCTCGACTCGCTACAAACCACTTCCTGTCCCCTGTCCCGGAGGAGCGAGGCGATGACTGAGCAGGAAGGGAGCCCGACCCCCGCGACCTTCGGTCGCGGATACGACGGCGGAATTGTAGATTCGACCGCCGGACGCGTCGTGTGCGAGGGCTCACGGTGAGCGCGCTCGAGGGCCGGGCGGCGATCGTGACCGGCAGCGCGAGCGGCATCGGCCGGGCGGTGGCCGAGCGCCTCGTGCACGAGGGCATGGACGTGCTTGCGGTCGATTTGCGCGCCGACCAGGGCGGGCCGGGGGAGGCCCACGAGGCCGACCTCCTCACCCGCGAGGGCAATCGCGGCGCGGTCGACGCCGCCCTCGAGCGGTTCGGGCGCCTCGATTGCGTGGTGGCCAACGCCGGCTTCCAGCACGTCGCGCCGGTGACCGACTTCCCCGAGGACCGCTGGGACGCGCTCATCGGCATCCTCCTCACCAGCCCTTTCCTGCTCGCCAAGTACGCGTGGGAGGCGCTCGCCGAGGCTCCGGAGGGCCGCTTCGTCGCCATCGCCTCCGCCCACGGCCTCGTGGCCTCGCCGTACAAGGCCGGCTACGTGTCCGCCAAGCACGGCGTGCTCGGGCTCGTGAAGACGCTTGCCCTCGAGGGGGCCGGGCAGGACATCACCGCCACCGCGGTGTGCCCCGGTTTCGTGCGCACCCCGCTCGTCGAGGCCCAGATCGCCGACCAGGCGAAGGCCCACGGGATGCCCGAGGAGCGGGTGCTCGAGGACGTGATCCTCGCCCCGCACGTCGTGAAGCGGCTGGTGGAGCCCGAGGAGGTGGCCGAGGTGGTGGCCTTCCTCGTGGGGCCGGCCGGGCGCTCCTTCACCGGCGTGCCGGTGACGATGGACCAGGGGTGGACCGCCCGCTGAGTCCGCTGTGCGGGTGGCGCCCGCCCTGTCGCTCACGTCAGGCTCCCTGCGCGGCCAGGAACTCCGTCACGCGGCGGTCGGCCTGGGGGGCGTCGGTCGGGTAGAGGTGCCCCGCGCCCGGTAGGGACTCGAGCTCGGCGCCGGCGATCCGGTCGGCGAGCAGCTCGCCGTTGGCGTAGGGCACGATCCGGTCGGCGTCGCCGTGTACGACCAGGGTGGGGTGGTCGATGTCGCCCAGACGCTCGCCCACGTTGAAGTTCATCGCGGCTTGGAGCTGTCCGCCGTAGCCCACCGGCTCGACGGGGTAGCGCAGCCGCTCGCGAAGGTCGTCGGCGATGCGCTGCGCCCCCCGGGCGCGCGTCTGCTCGCCGTAGGAGTAGGGCACCGAGGCCCATACGGCCTCCTCGGCCGGCATCTCGAGGCGCCGGCGGAAGAAGGCGGCCACGTCGTCGCTGATCGGGGCGGCGTCGGGGCCGCCGGGGGTCGTGGCGCCGAGGACGAGCCCGCGCACGCGGTCGGCGTGGGCGAGCGCGATCTGCTGGGCGATCATCCCGCCCAGGGAGATGCCGTAGACGTGAGCGGTCTGCTCGCCGGCGGCGTCGAGGACCGCCACGGCGTCGTCGGCCATCTGGTCCACGGTGTAGGGACCCTCGGGGTGGTCGGAGCGCCCCACACCGCGGTTGTCGAAGGCGATCACGCGCAGGTTCTCGGCCAGTACCGGGATCGTCCGCCACCAGCCGGTGGCCGAGACCCCGAGGCCCATGACGAGGAGCACGGGCGCGCCGGCGCCCGTGCTCTCCCAGTACAGCTCTGCGTCGCCGTTGCGGGTGGTGGCCATCGCGGCCGGACCCTACGGCAGATCCTCCGCGGGGACGGCCGCCCTAGCGGAGCAGCTCGCGTGCGGCCGAGGTCTGGCCTTCGCGATCTCGCGGGTCAGATCGGCGTGGGCGGGGACGACCTGTGCGATCCACTCGTTCTGGCTGGCGGCCGCCGTGCGCTCCTGAAGGTCGGCGACGGCCTTGGCCGTACGCTCGTAGGTGTCGAGGTAGGCCTTGCCGGCACGGCGGTACTTCTCGAGGAAGCGGTCTCCCACCTCCTGGAACCGCTCGGCGGTGAAGTCGGCGTCGCGGGTGGTGCTCTTGGTCTGCGTCTGCCTGGCCATGCGGATGGACCTCCTGGGACGTTGCTTACGGGTTGGTGCTAGCACGTTAGCAAGGGTGCTAGCTAGCGCCCAGTACTGCCTTCCGGTGGTACTCTGGCGTGCCTTGGCGGCCACGGTCGCCGCCCGGGCCGTTAGCTCAGTTGGGAGAGCACCAGCTCGACAAGCTGGGGGTCGCTGGTTC
>JACCZP010000356.1 GCA_013695885.1 Thermoleophilaceae bacterium
GCCTCCCGAGGGACCTCGAACGGGACCTTCGCCTCGGCGAGGGTCCGCTTGGCCCGGACGATGCGCTGGGCCACGGTGGAGTCGGACGCGAGGAACGCCCGCGCGATCTCCGTGGTCGTCAGGCCGCCGAGCAGGCGGAGCGTGAGCGCGACGCGCGCCTCGGTGGAGAGGACGGGATGGCAGGTGGTGAACATCAGGCTCAGCAGGTCGTCGCCGACGTGGTCGTCGAGGGCGGCATCCACGTCCGGTTGGGTCATCCCGCCCTGGATCTCCATGCCGCGCCCGAGGGCCTCGTACTTGCGCTCGAGCGCCCGGTCCCGGCGCAACCGGTCGATTCCGCGACGCTTCGCGGTGGCCGTGAGCCAGGCCCCCGGGTTGTCCGGGACGCCTGACTCCGGCCATTGCTCCAGCGCCGCGACGAGGGCCTCCTGAGCCAGGTCCTCGGCCAGGCCGACATCACGCACGATCCGCGCAAGGCCGGCGATGACCTTGGCGGACTCGATCCGCCAGACCGCGTCGATCGCGCGATGGACGTCCCGACCCGTCACGGCGATCGCACCGGTGAGCTGCGTTCGTCGGTCTCGCCGAGACGCTCGCGACTACCGGCTGCCGCCGTCCGTGTGCTCGCGCAGCCGTGCCTCCTGCTCCCGTAGCTCCGGCGTGAGCTCGTCTCCGAAGTCATCCATCTCGAACACCTGGCGGAGCTCGACCTCGGACTCATCCCCAGTGGGGTTGGGGATGCGCTTGACCCACTCGATGGCCTCCTCCCTCGACTTCACCTGGATCAGCCAGAAGCCGGCGATCAGCTCCTTGGCCTCGGTGAAGGGTCCGTCGATCACCGTGCGCTCCGAACCCGAGAACCGGACGCGCGCGCCCTTCGAGGTCGGGTGCAGACCCTCGCCCGCGAGCAGGACGCCGGCCTTGACCAGCTCCTCGTTGTACCGCCCCATCGCGGCGAGGAGCTCCTCGCTCGGCATGACCCCCGCCTCGGTGTCCTCGTTGCCCTTGACCATGACCATGAATCGCATCGTCGCCTCCTGGTGGCTCGTGGTTGTCGTGAGCCCTCCGAACCGGTCTCGTCCGGCTACGTGGACTCTCTTACCTCGACGTCGAACGGGACAGGGCGAGATCGACACGAGTTTTCGAGCGCGCCGTGCGCGTCCGCTGCCGAGCTTCCGGTACGGCCGACTTCGCGATCGACGTCAACGCGCCCCTCGGCGGCTCCTCACTCGACCAGCACGACGTCGAGGACCCGCGGGCCGTGCACTCCCTCCACGCGGTCCAGCTCGATGTCCGAGGTGGCCGACGGGCCGGAGACGAGCGTTATCGGCGCGCGCCGCTCGCGTACCGCGCCGGCCACACGGGCGATGGCCTCGGGCACGAGGGCCAGCACCTGCTCGGCCTCGACCACGCACAGGTGGTGGTCGGGCACCAGGGTGATCGCTCGCCGGCCCGAGCGGGCGCCGCCGTCGAGGACGATGGTCCCGGTCTGAGCGATCGCGCTCGCGCAGCCGGAGAGCACTCCGTCCATGCCGTCGAGCCGGGAGACCTCGAGGTCGTGGTCCTCGACCAGCTCGATGCCGTCGGGACGCCACTGCTCGGGCAGTGCCGGCGGCACGACGAGCTGGCGGAGCCGGCCCTCTCGGCACAGGCGCCCGATGGTGTCGGCGAGGTCGGGTGCCGCGACCCGATGCACCTGGGCGTTGTAGTCCTCGACCATCGCGCAGAACCGGTCGACGATCTCCTCGCGCGAAGCCTCCGCGTCGCGCGTCCGGTAGCCGCGCGCGACGGCGACGTCCTCCGGGTCCTCGCCGGCGGGCACGTCGACCAGCGCCGCGCGCACGCGTCGGAGGATCTCCGCCCGGGCGTCGCTCACCCGACCTCACCCGGCTCCGAGCGCCGCCGCCACCACTCCCGGAAGGACTCCGCCGGGACCGGCCTCAGGTCGCGCATCGTCGTCCAACCGGCGAGCATTCCCGGGAGACGCTGGATCCGCCCTCCGTGCGCGAGCGGCCACTGGCCGAGCCGGGCCGCGCGCTGGGCGGCCTCGTAGCGGCGGCGGCTACCGAACACGCCCGCCATCACCCGCATGGCCACCCGCTCCGGACCGAGCCGCGCTCGCAACCCGCCCTCGCGAGCGGTGTGCTCGACCTCCAGGTGGCGTAGGTGCACGAGCACCCGCGGGATGTCGATCTTCACCGGGCACACCGCGTAGCACGCGCCGCACAGCGACGACGCGTACGGGAGCGACCCGGCCCGGTCGATCCCCTCGAGCATGGGCGTGAGGATCGCCCCGATCGGCCCGGGGTAGACCGAGCCGTAGGCGTGACCCCCGGTCCGCTCGTAGACGGGGCAGACGTTCAGGCAAGCCGAGCAGCGGATGCAGTTCAGCGCTTGGCGGCCCACCACGTCGGCCAGCACGTTCGTGCGCCCGTTGTCCACGAGCACGAGGTGGAACTCCCGCGGTCCGTCCTCCGGCGCCACCCCGGTCCACAAGGACGTGTATGGGTTCATCCGCTCCGCGGTCGAGGAGCGCGGAAGGGTCTGGAGGTAGACCTCGAAGTCCTGCCAGCGCGGGATGAGCTTCTCGATGCCCATCACGCTGATCAGCACCTCGGGCAGCGAGGTGCACATGCGCCCGTTGCCCTCGGACTCGACGACCGAGACGGTGCCGGTCTCGGCCACCGCGAAGTTCGCGCCGCTGATGCCCACCTTCGCCGCGAGGAACTTCCGCCGCAGGTGCCGGCGCGCGACCTCCGCCAGCGCACGCGGGTCGTCCGAGAGGTCGTCGGGGGCCTCGTCGAGCGTGCGCATGAACAGCTCGCGGATCTCCGCGCGGTTGCGGTGGATGGCCGGGACGAGGATGTGCGAGGGGCTGTCCTCGCCCAGCTGGATGATGAGCTGCGCGAGATCGGTCTCCCAGCAGTGGATGCCGCGCTCGGCGAGCGCCTCGTTGAGCTGCGTCTCCTCGGTGGTGATGGACTTGACCTTCACCACCTCCTCGGCGCCGTGGGCGGCGACGAGGTCGCCCACCACGCGGTTGGCCTCGTCGGCGTCGCGCGCCCAGTGCACGTGGCCGCCCGCGCGTTGAACGGATGTCTCGAGCTCGACCAGGTAGTCGTCGAGATGGCGCAGCACGCGCTCCTTGATCGCCCGTCCCGCCTCGCACAGGGCCTCCCAGTCGGGCAGCTCGCCCACCACCCGCGCGCGCTTCTCACGGATCGTCTTGGTGGCGTGGCCGATGTTGTGGCGAAGCTGCTCGTCGGCCAGGGCGCGCCGAGCGGCGTCCGGGAACGGCTCGCGCGGCCCGGGCGTCCGCGATCCGGCCACGGGCAGGCTCGTCGGGGCGCTCATGGCGGCGCGTCCGCGGTCCACGGCAGGGTCACGGCGGGCTCACGGCCGCACCTCGTCGGTGGAGGCCAGGATCTCGGCCATGTGCATGGCCCGCACGCCGGCGCGCTGGCGCGACAGCGCCCCGCCGATGTGCATTAGGCACGAGTTGTCGCCGGCCGTGCACACCTGCGCTCCGGTGTCGAGGACGGCACGCACCTTGTCGGTGAGCATGGCCATCGATGTGTCGGCGTTCTTGACGGCGAAGGTGCCGCCGAACCCGCAGCACTCCTCGGCCTCGGGCAGCTCGACGAGGTCGATGCCCGCGACCGCGCGCAGGAGACGCAGCGGACGGTCTCCTACGTGGAGGATGCGGAGGCTGTGGCAGGTTGGGTGGTAGGTCACCTGATGCGGGAAGTACGCGCCGACGTCCTCGACGCCGAGACGGTCGACCAGGAACTCCGACAGCTCGAGCACCCGTGGCTGGATGGCCCGCACCTCTTCCTTCAGAGCCTCGTCGCCCGAGCGCTCGGCGACGTCGGTGTAGTAGTCGCGGACCATGCCGACGCACGAGGCCGAGGGGGCGACCACCACCTCGCTGTCCGCGAACACCGACACGAACCGGCGTACGAGCGGCACGGTCTCGTCCGCGTAACCGCTGTTGAAGTGCATCTGCCCGCAGCAGGTCTGCTCGCGCGGAAAGTCGACCTCCACGCCGAGGCGCTCCAGCAGGCGGACCGTCGCCTGCCCGGTCTCCGGGAACAGGGTGTCGTTGAAGCAGGTGATGAAGAGGGAGGCCTTCACCGGCGGGTGGCTTCGAGCAGACCGCGCTGCGGCGCCGTCGCGACTGCCGGGAAGCTAGCCATCAGCCGGCAAACTAGGAGATCGAGCGGATCGAGGTACTTGCACCGATGAGTCCGGCCCTCGCGGCCGGTCTGAGGGACAGGCCATGATCCCGTCCGTATCGACGCCCGTCGTCCACCTCGAGCTGCACACCGGAGGTCTCGCGCGTGCCCGCGCCTTCTACGCGGAGCTCTGCGGGTGGCAGCCGGAGCAGATCGACACCCGCCACGGCTCGTATATTGCGCTCGACCTCAGCCGCAGGCTCGGGGGCGGCATCGTCGAGTGCGACGCCGAGCGACCGGTCTGGCTCCCCTATGTCGAGGTCGCCGAGATCGGTGAGGCTACGGAGAGGGCGGGCCGGCTGGGGGCCTCGGTCACACTCGCGCCCCGAGAGGGCCCCGCGGGCTGGCGCAGCGTCGTGGCTACCCCCGCGGCCGGCGAGATCGCGTTCTGGCAACCAAAGCGATGACCTAGTCGCGCCCCTCGCGCGTGTAGGTCAGGTCGTCGAAGAGCGGCATCATCGCGTGCCCGTCGTCCTCGACGGTGCGGATGCCGAAGTGGTCGAGGTCGGCGCCCGCCTCGCGGGCTTCCTCGCTGACGGCGAGCCTGCTCTCCCTGCCGTCGAGCGTGACGGCGATCTCGCCGTGCTCGCCCGCGTCGGGGTCGTAGTGGAGGGTGAACGCGTGCCAGCCGGCGGGATGGATGGTCGGTGTGCCCGCTGCGCCCTCCACGAAGCCGAACGCATCCTCGTCCTCGCTCCCGTATACGGGTCGCGCGTACCAGCCGACCTCGCTCGGCCCCTCCACGAGCATCGCCAGGGAGTTGGTCGGCACGTGCATCGGACCGCCCTCCTCGATGGACTCGGAGTCCTTGCCGAACCACCCGAGGTACACGCCGCTGTCCGAGTTGGCCCAGGCCAGGCGCGCCCGCCCGCTGGCGTAGAGCTCGTCGTTGAGATCGAGCGAGACCCCGTCCCCGTCGCCGTACCACGCCCCCAGCTCCTGCTCGGGATCGGTGCGCCAGACGAGCCCTCCGGCGGCGGCGCTGGCGTCCCCGAAGCCGAAGTTGTGAAAGGTCTCGACCTCGCAGTCGCGGAACGCACGGCGGTTGCCGCGACCCTCCCAGGCCGGCTCAGCCTCGGCGGCGACCGGAGCCCCGTTCAGGCGGAGGTCGCCGAAATAGGCGTCCATCGACCCGCTGACCTCGTGCTGCTGGTTGAGCATCCCGAAGCGATCGAGGGCAGCCCCATCGCGGCGGTGACCGGGTAGGAGGTCGAGGACCACCGCCTTCGGCACCCCCTCCACCGAAAGCGTGATGCGTCCGCGCCCGCCGGCGGCCGCCGGGTCGTAGTCGAGCCGGAAGCGCCGCGGCTGCCGCGGGTCGAAGGTCACCACGTCGGCGCCCTCAGGGTCCTCCACCCCGGTGCCGGCCGACACGACGAGCTGATCGGTGCGGTACTCACGGGTGCCGTACTCGGCCGCGATGCTCACCTTCCCGGGATTCCCGCGGCTGTCGAACACCCGGAGCACGGT
>JACCZP010000231.1 GCA_013695885.1 Thermoleophilaceae bacterium
CAGCAGCGAGTTGAGCAGGATCGCGCAGAACACGCAGAGGACGAGCAGGAGCAGCCCCTTGCCCGACGCGGCGTCGCCGAAACGGTCGCGCGCGACCGCCGCCGCGATCAGCGCGGTGACCCCCACGAGCAGGGCGTTCACGGTCAGGACCTGGGTCAGGAGGGTGCGGGAGTGCATCCTTCGACGAGGTATCGGCACCCTCGGCCGCTGACGTGACGGGTCGCTATACTTCCTGAAGTATTGAACGTCGATCGCAGATACGGGGAATGAGCATGCCCACCGGTGCCGAAGTCATCCGAGAGGTCAAGAACCGCATCGACGAGGTCGATCCGGGCGCGGTCCGATCGGACCTCGAGTCGGGCAACGGGAACGCCCCTGTCCTCATCGACGTCCGCGAGTCCGACGAGTTCGAGGCGGGGCACATCCCGGGCGCCAGGCACGTCGCCCGCGGCTTCCTCGAGTCTCGCATCGAAGGTGCGGCCCCGGACCGCGCGCAGCGCGTCGTGCTCTATTGCGCGTCGGGCAACCGCTCCGCGCTGGCCGCCGACACGCTCGAACGGCAGATGGGCTACGAGAACGTCGAGTCGATGACGGGCGGGATCACCCTGTGGAAGGACCGCGGCTACGACGTCGAGGTGCCGCGGGCGCTCACCGCCGAGCAGCGCTCGCGCTACTCGCGCCACCTGCTCCTTCCCGAGGTGGGCATCGAGGGACAGCTCAAGCTGCTCGACGCCAAGGTGCTGCTGCTCGGCGCCGGCGGCCTCGGCTCGCCGACCGCGCTCTACCTGGCCGCGGCGGGCGTCGGCACGCTCGGCATCGTCGACGACGACACCGTCGACGTCTCCAACCTCCAGCGCCAGGTCATCCACACCACCGACCGGGTGGGCGAGCCGAAGGTCGACTCCGCCGAGACCTCGATCCACGCGATCAACCCCGAGGTCGAGGTTCTGAAGTACGACACACGCCTCGACGCCTCGAACATCATGGAGATCATCGACGGCTACGACGTCGTGGTCGACGGGGCGGACAACTTCCCGATCCGCTACCTGCTGAACGACGCCACGGTCCGGCTCCGGATCCCGGTCGTCTCGGCCTCCATCCTCGGCTTCGACGGGCAGCTCGCGATCTTCGCGCCCTACGACGGCCCGTGCTACCGGTGCCTGTACCCGTCGCCTCCGCCGGCCGAGCTCGCGCCCTCGTGCGGGGCCAACGGCGTGCTCGGCGTGCTGCCGGGGACGATGGGCCTGCTCCAGGCCACCGAGGTCATCAAGCTGATCGTCGGAAGCGGCGACCCCCTCATCGGCCGGCTCCTGCTCTACGACGCCCTGGCCGCCTCCTTCACCGAGCTCAAGGTCCGGCGCGATCCCGACTGCCCGATCTGCTCCCGCGATCCCGAGTCGATCTCCGAGGACGAGATGGGCGTCTTCCCCGACTACGAGGCGTTCTGCGCCGCGGCGGGCTGAGCGCCCTGCGGGCCTCCGCGCGCGGAGTTACCCTGGCACGAACAGCCGAGCGCTCATGTTCTCGTCGTTCTGGGGGTTAAAGTCCCAGAGGCCCTTGAGCCGGGCGCGAAGGTCGTCCGGGAGCCGCTCGGCGCCGTGCTGGTCGATCTCGACGAGGTTGCCCGCCGGATCGCGGACGTAGAGCTGCACGACGTCGCCGGGCAACTCGACGAGGCGGTTTCCGAACGCCTCGTCGTCGAAGGCGGCGCGACGCTCCGCGGCGCGGTAGACCGGCTCGAGGTCCTCCACGGTGATGCCGAGGTGGTGATGGCTCGTGGGCTGGAGATCGGCCTGGAAGAGGTGCAGCTGAGTCCCTCCGAGCGCGAGCCACTGCACCGGCAGGCCGAAGTTCGGTGTCGCGATGAGCTCTGCGTCCAGGAGGTCGACGTAGAACTCCACCGACTCGCGCAGGTTCAGCGCGTTGATGCTGACGTGGTTGATCCTGAGGGTCATTCGCCTTCCTCATTACGCTCGAGCGCTTAGCATGGCCGCCGTCGTCGAGGAGGGAGAATGGCATGGCCGAGGTGGTCGTCGTCGGATCGTTCACCGCTGAGCCCGGGAAGGAGGATGAGGCCGTCGAGGCGCTGCAGGCGCTGGTCGAGCCCACCCATCAGGAGGATGGCTGCATCCTCTATGCACTCCACCGGGGCGTCGACGACCCGCGCCGGCTTGCCTTCGTCGAGCGCTGGGCGTCCCGCGAGGAACTCGACGCGCACCTGTCGAGCCCGCACGTGGAGGAGGCCCTGGCCCGCGTCGAGGAGCTCTTCGGGGACAGCGGCGACATCGTGGTGTACGAGCCGCTGCCGGGCGGTGAGACACCGAAGGGCTCCCTGGCGGGTCACGCCGCAAGCTGAGGGCTCGCGAGCTCCGTACTTCGGGCCGGACGGCCCGTAGTACCGTCGCGGCCGTGAGCGTCGTCAAGATCCCGCCGGTCCTCCGCTCCTACACGGACGGGGAGAAGGAGGTGCCCGCCGAGGGCACGAGCGTGGGCCAGGTGCTGGCCGCCCTGGCCGAGCGCTACCCCGACACCCGGGGCCAGCTCTTCGGCGAGGACGGCGCGCTGAACCGCTTCGTCAACGTCTATCTCAACGACGAGGACGTGCGGGTGCTCGACGGCCTCGACACGCCGGTCGCCGAGCGCGACACCGTGGTGATCCTGCCGGCGATGGCCGGGGGCTGAGCGGCCTTTCCTCGGGGAGGCTCGGGAGCGCCCCCGTAGGGCTATCCTTTCTGAAGTGATCGAGCCCGGCCTCGAGAACCGACCTTGCGGTGGCAAGTACGGGGACATCGTGCAGGCGATCGGGCACACCCCGCTCGTCGAGCTCAAGCGGCTCTCGCCCAAGCCCGGCGTGCGGATCTACGCCAAGCTCGAGTCGCACAACCCCACCGGGTCGGTGAAGGATCGCGTGGCCCGGGCGCTGATCGAGGACGCCGAGGAGCGCGGCGCGATCGCCCCGGGGCAGACCATCCTCGAGCCGACGTCCGGCAACACCGGTATCTCCCTGGCCATGATCTGCTCGCGCAAGGGCTACCCGCTCAAGGTCGTGATGCCCGACAACGTGACCGTCGAGCGCACCCAGCTCCTGCACATGTACGGGGCAGAGATCGTCTACTCCCCCGGCGACCAGGGTTCGAACGGGGCCGTGGCCATGGCCCTGGAGATGGCCGAGGGCGACGCCTCCTACTACATGCCCTACCAGTACGGGAACCAGGCCAACCCGCGCGCCCACTACGAGGGCACTGCGGTCGAGATCCTCGAGGAGCTCGACGAGGTGACCGCCTTCGTGGCCGGTCTTGGCACGGGCGGCACGCTGACCGGTACCGGACGCCGCCTCAAGGAGGAGAACCCGAGCACACTGGTCGTGGCCGCCGAGCCGCTCCAGGGCGAGCTGGTCCAGGGCCTGCGCTCGCTCGACGACGGGTTCATCCCCCCGATCCTCGACCTCGACCTGCTCGATCGGAAGATCTTCGTCTCGAACCGCGACTCGGTGGTTTGGACCAAGAAGCTGCTGGCCGAGGAGGGCGTGTTCGCCGGCGTCTCGAGCGGGGCGATCGCCAAGATCGCCCACCGGGTGGCCTCGGAGATCGACGAGGGGAACGTCGTGTTCGTGGTCTGCGACGACGGGTGGAAGTACCTCTCCTCCGGCGTCTACACGAAGCCGCTCGAGGAGCTCGAGGAGGTCATCGAGACCGCGTCGTTCTGGTAGGACCGCCGGCCCCGGGCGACGGAGGCCGCCGCGGCTCCGGCGGCATGCAGAACCCCTGTCACGTCGTCCCGGGCGCGGCGTGCCTGAGGTTACGCATGAGGACGCTGCATAACCCCAACCACACCTGATTGGGAGCGACGTGTTCGGGGTTGTGCAGGTCCCCGCTACGGGAACCTGATGCGGGCAGTCCGCGAGCCCTACGAGAACCCTTGCCGCGCCCGGGCCTCCTCCTCGGCTTGGACGCGGCCGAACTCGTCCCGTTCGCGGTCGCGCCGTCGGGCTTCGCTCTCGCCC
>JACCZP010000237.1 GCA_013695885.1 Thermoleophilaceae bacterium
TACCCGGGCGGTGGCGCCGGCGGGGCCGGGACAAAGGACGGCGGCGCCGACGACGGGCGCACCAAGGACGGTGGCGAGGGCTCGACCGGAGGACCGCGGGGCGCGCGCGCCTCACGCCGGCGCCGAAAGCACGGGCGCCGATGAGCCTCCTCGTCTGGGTCATGATGGGCATCGCCATCTGGCACTTCACGGTCTTCGTGCCCGACCGCTTCTGGGCGGGATCGTCGGCGCCCTGCTGGCGGCGATCGTCGGCGCGGCCCTGTTCGGCTACCTGGTCTCGGGCCTCTCGATCCCCGGCCGCAGCGACACCACCCTGATCCAGGCCTTCATCGCCGTGCCGGGCACGCTGCTCGGTCTGGCGGCCTCCTACGCGTGGGGCACCCGCCTCGAGCAGCGAGGCTGAGCACGTGGCGAGCGGAGACGGCTTCGACACCTCGGACGGGCAGGCTGGGGAGGACCCGCAGGAGGAGCGGGCGCCCTCGCGTGCGCTTCAGCGCACGGAGTCGCTTCCCCGTTCCCGCCGTACGGACATATCGCTCGACGATCTGGATGCTCCGAGCTTCCCGCTCGCGCTCCGCGGATACGAGCGTGACGCCGTCGATCGCCACGTCACCCGTCTGCGCCAGCGCATAGCGGAGCTCGAGGCGGTCAGGACCCCCGAGGCGGTGATGCGCCGCGCGCTCGAGCAGGTGGGGGAGGAGACGAGCGGCATCCTGCGTCAGGCTCAGGACACCGCCGCCGACATGGCCGCGCGCTCGCGCGCGCAGGCCGACGACCGGCTCGAGCGCGCGAGGCGCGACGCCGACGAGATTCGCGTGAGCGCCGAGATGCGGCTGCGCCAGCTCGACGCCGACGCCGACGTCGTGTGGCGCGAGCGGGCGGCGCTGATCGACGACGTGCGGAAGGTCGCGGCCGAGCTCCTCGAGGTCATCGAGCGCGCCGACAAGCGCCATCCGCCCGCGGACGAGAGTGGCACCGGCCGGACGGGGAGCTTCGAGGCGGTCGTGCTCGAGGAGGACACGACGCAGGCCGACGCGGCCCCCCAAGCCGCCGAAGAGCGTGGCGTCCTGCTTGAGGACGCCGAGGCCGCCGAGAACATCAGGTCCGTCCCCGAGACCGCCGGGCCCGACGCCGAGGCCGAACGGGAAGGTCGCCCGGCGGAGAGCTGAGCTGCGTGGGCCGGCCCCTACGTGGGCCCGCCGGCCTCGCCGAGCGCCCGCAGCAGGCGCTCGACGGCCTGCTCGAGCGGCTCATCACCGGTGACCTCGATGTCGGGATGCTCCGGGGCCTCGTACGGGGAGCCCACGCCGGTGAGGTTGGGCAGCTCGCCCCGCCGCGCACGGGCGTAGAGGCCCTTCGGGTCGCGCCGCTCACACTCCTCGAGCGTCGTGCTCACCCAGACCTCGAGGAAGGGCAATCCCGCGTCGCCGTGGCGCGAGCGGGCCAGGGCACGGTCGGCCGCGTAGGGGGAGACCAGGGACACGAGCGCCACCACGCCGGCGTCGGCGAACAGCCGGGCCACCTCGGCGGTGCGGCGCATGTTCTCCGCCCGGTCCTCGGGTGAGAAGCCGAGATCGCCGTTCAGGCCGTGGCGCAGGTTGTCGCCGTCGAGGAGGTAGGCGGGCCGTCCGCGGCCCACGAGCTCGGCCTCGAGTGCGGCGGCCACCGTCGACTTGCCGGAGGCGGGCAGGCCGGTGAACCACAGCGTCGCGCCCCCGCCGCCGAGTGCGGCGGCCCGGTGCTCGGCGGTGAGCCGCCCGGCGTGCCACACCACGTCCGGAGAGCGCTGGGCCTGCGTGGACGCGCCGGCCTCCCCGGGCGCACCCGCCGCCGGCGGGGCCGTACCGCCGCCCGCGCCCGTCCCCGCGCTCACGCCTCGCTCGAGCCGAGCATCATGCCCGCGCCGACGGTGTCGTTGGTGTCCTCGTCGATGAGGATGAACCCCCCGGTGGCGCGGTTGCGCCGGTAGTCGTCCACGAGCAGCGGCGCGCTGGTGCGCAGGTGCACGCGGCCGATCTCGTTCAGTCCGAGCTCGGGGGCCGACTCGTCGCGGTGCAGCGTGTTGACGTCCACCCGGTA
>JACCZP010000242.1 GCA_013695885.1 Thermoleophilaceae bacterium
GTTCTTGCGATAGGCCTCGGTGATGCGGTTGAGGAAGCGCGCGCGGATGATGCACCCGCCGCGCCAGATCGAGGCGATGTCGCCGAAGTTCAGGTTCCACTTGTAGAGCTCGCCCGCCTTGCCGAGCTGCACCATGCCCTGCGCGTAGCTGATGATCTTGCTCGCGTAGAGCGCATCGCGGACGGCCTCGATGAGCGCGGTGCGGTCGCCCTTGTAAGCGCCGGGGCTCGGCCCGGTGAGCACTTTGCTCGCAGCGACGCGCTCGTCTTTCAGCGAGGAAAGGATGCGCGCTTCGACGGCGCTGCCGATGACGCTGAGCGGCACGCCCATTTCGATCGCATGGCCGACGGTCCATTTGCCTGT
Source organism: Thermoleophilaceae bacterium (assembly GCA_013695885.1). Classification (GTDB taxonomy): domain Bacteria; phylum Actinomycetota; class Thermoleophilia; order Solirubrobacterales; family Thermoleophilaceae; genus JACCZP01. The sequence continues at coordinate 364 of JACCZP010000242.1, forward strand.
GCCCTTCTGCCCGGCTTTGTCGAGGATGCGATCAACGAGCGCCTGGCCAGTCTCGGGATCTTTTTTGGTGAAAATGTGCGCGGTGATTTCGATGAGGAACGAGTTGAGCTCGCCTTCATTCCACTGGCCGAAGATCCCGGCGAGCTCTTCGGCGCTCGGCGCGAGGGTCGCCTTCAGGATCGCGTACGCTTCGCAGATCAACTGCATATCCCCGTATTCGATCCCGTTGTGGACCATCTTCACGTAGTGCCCCGCGCCGCCGGCGCCCACGTGCAGCCATCCGCCGGTGGGAGCGAGCACGTCGAGCACCGGAGCGAGGCGGGCCACCCCCTCGGGCGTGCCGCCGACCATCGTGCAGTAGCCCACGTCGAGGCCCCAGATCCCGCCGCTCACGCCGGCGTCGACGAACTCGACCCCACGTTCGGCCGCCCGCCCGTGGTTCTCCCTGGAATCCACGAAGCGCGAGTTGCCGCCGTCCACGATCAGGTCGCCCGGGTCGAGCAGTTCGTGAAGGGCCTCGATGGTCTCCTGGGTGGGTGCCCCCGCGGGGACCATGACCCACACGTGACGCGGCGCGTCGAGCCCCGCCACGAGCTCTTCGAGCGAGCCGGCTCCCGTGGCTCCGAGCGCGGCCAGCTCGCGGACCTGCTCGGCGCCGCGGTCGAAGGCCACGACCTCGTGCTCCGAGTCGCGAAGGATGCGGCGCACCATGTTCGAGCCCATGCGACCGAGCCCCACGAAGCCGATCCGCATCAGAGCAGGTCCCGGACGCGCTCGGTGAGGCGCTCGAGCGCCTCGACCGGGTCGCCCTCGAGCCGGACCCGCTCCGCGGGGAGGCCGTGGGAGCGCAGGGCCTCCAGGTCGCCGGTGGCCTGGGCGTGCTTCAGGGTGGAGAAGGTGTGCCCGGCACCCGGCACCTCGACGTCCTCGGGGCCGTCGTGGAGGAGCTGCAGGAAGACGCCGGTGGGCGGGCCGCCCTTGTGGAGCTGGCCGGTGGAGTGCAGGAAGCGCGGCCCGTAGCCGAACGTGGTGGCGGCGCGCGTGGCGTCACGGACCGCGACGCGGAGGCTTTCCGCCGCCCGGTCGAGCGCCCACGAGCTCTCCGCGTAGGCCATGAGCGATAGGTAGTGCGGTGGCTCGAGCCGCCCGAGCAGGCGGCGGAGGGCGCCGTCGTCGGCCTCCGCAACCTCCGGCAGGGCACCGTCGCGCGCGTAGCGGTCGAGCATCCCGGTGGTGATGCCCTTGGCCTCCTGCACGTTCGGCTGGTCGAAGGGGTTGACCCCGAGCGCCCACCCCGCCACGGCCACCGCGTACTCGGCCACGAAGAAGACGCGTCCGAGGTCCTCGGGCCCACTGACCGGGACGGTGATCACCGGATGGCCGCTGCGCCCGAGCTCCGCGGCACGCGAGGCGAAGCCCTCGGAGCCGGCATCGGTCGCGGCCAGATGCATGAAGACCCGGTCGAGGCCGTAGGCGGCGGGCGGGCCGATCGGCTCGCCCGCCACCGGGACGATGCCCTTCCCGCGCTTGCCGAGGCTCTCGGCCACGAGCTGCTCGCCCCAGAGGCCGAAGGACCCGAGCGGCTCGTCGATCAGGAAGGTGAGCTTGTCGCGACCCTGCTCGGCGAGGGCGGCGAGTGCGCACCCGAGCCACAGGCCCGGGTTGCGCTCGGAGCCCTCGTGGCTCGCGCACGCCTGCTCCGCGATCTGGGCGCCCTCGAGCAGTGCGCTCACGTCGACGCCCATGAGCGCGGCGGGCACGAGGCCGAAGTAGGAGAGCGCCGAGTAACGCCCGCCGATGTCGGGAGGGTTCAGGAACGTTCGGCGAAAGCCGTGCTGCCGGGCCAGCGAGACGAGCGAGGAGCCGGGGTCGATGACCGCCGCGAAATGGGCGCCGGCATCGCCGTCGACCGTCTCGCGGACCCGGTCTTCGAAGTGCCGGAACAGCGAGAGCGTCTCGACGGTGCCACCAGACTTGGTGGAGACGATGAAGAGCGTGCGCGAGAGCTCGACCGCCCGCTCCCGCGCGAGCACCGCCCCCGGATCGGTCGAGTCGAGCACGTGCAGCCGCAGGCCCTCGGCGCGGGACGAGAACGACCGCCGGAGCACCTCGGGGGCGAGGCTCGAGCCGCCCATGCCGAGGAGGACGACGTCGGTGATCCCGTCGGCAGCCACCTCGCGGGCGAACTCGCGCATATCGACCGCCGCGTCGAGCATCTGGTCGGCGATCGTGAGCCAGCCGAGCCGGTCGACGATCTCGGGTCCGCCGCCCCAGAGGGTCTCATCCCGGCGCCAGAGGCGGTGGGCCACGCGCTCCTCGGAGGCGCGGGCGATGCGCTCGGCCACCATGGGCTCGAGCGCATCCGGGAGGACCGACTCCACGGCGGCCGGGCGGCCGAGGACCACCGCCTCCCGGCGGCTCTCGATGCCCGCGATCAGCTTGTCCATCGACGCGGCGAAGAGATCGACCCCCTCGCGCAGCAGCCGAGCGGTCACGTCGGCCATGTCGATGCCGGCCTCGGCCAGCGCGTCGAGGGCGGGGCGCGGATCGGAGGCCGCGGTCGGACCTTCGACCTTGCCGTGGTCGGCCACCGCGATCAGAGTGGGCATGGGCATGGTGCTCACGGTGTCGGGACCCGCCAGCTCTTCCACGTACATGGTGTCGGGGAAGCTCGGGTTCTTGGTGCCCGTCGACGCCCACAGCGGGCGCTGCACCGCCGCGCCGCCCTCGAGGAGAGCGGCGAAGCGCTCGCCGCGGAAGATCTCCGTGAAGCGGGCATAGGCAGCGCGGGCGTTGGCGATCCCCGCGGTGCCGGCCAGGTCGCTCCGCCCGAGCGGCCCGAGGCGGCGGTCGACCTCGCTGTCCACGTGCGAGACGAAGAAGCTCGCCACCGAGTGGACGTCGAGGCTCCGCCCGGCGGCCCTACGGCGCTCCAGCCCGCGGACGAAGGCCTCGGCCGCCTGCTCGTAGGCCTCCAGCGAGAAGAGGAGCGTGACGTTCACGTTGATCCCCTCGAAGATCGTCTCCTCGATGGCCGGGACGCCGGCCGGGGTGCCCGGGATCTTGATCATCGCGTTCGGCCGGTCGAGCTTCTCCCAGTAGGTGCGGACGGCCTCGAGCGTGCCGTCGGTGTCGTGGGCGAGGCGCGGCGCCACCTCCAGGGACACGAAGCCGTCCCGGCCTCCCGCGGCGTCCCAGACCCCTCGCAGCACATCGCAGGCGAGCTGGACGTCGCGGACGGCGATCGCGTCGTATATCGCCTCGGTGCCGAGCCCCCTGGCCGGGAGCTCGCGGAGCTCGTCGTCGTAGTCGTCCGAGCCGAGAATGGCCTTCTCGAAGATCAAGGGGTTGGCCGTCACCCCGCGCAGCGAGTCCTCCTCCACGAGTCGCTTGAGCTCGCCTCCCTCGATCAGCGAGCGGCGGATCCCGCCGAGCCAGGGGCTCGTCCCGGCCTCGAGCAGGGCCGCGAGCCGGGCGTTGACGCCGGATACCGCGCTCATGCTCGGGGCGAGTCCGAGGCGGAGGACTCGAGCACCGAGCAACCTTAGAACAGTCCCCGGCCGCTCGGTGCGAGCACCGCGGCCCGCGCCTCAGCGCTCTCGCCCGGCCGCTCCGGCCCGCACGCGGCGCACCACGTAGATCGCCGCCGAGACCACGAGCAACCCAGCGGTGATCAGCGCCCAGCGCTCGAGGAAGCCGTCGGTGCTCTGGCCCGACACCATCGAGTAGTCCTCCTCCGCGAGCCCGAGGATCAGCGGGAAGAAGAGCAGCATCAACAGGGCCGACACCATGACGGGGAAGCGAAGGTGGTTCAGCCAGGAGACGCGGCGCGGCCGGACGCTGGCTCCTGCCGGCTCGACCAACCACTTCCCCTCGCGGCGGCCGAGCACGAGGCGGCGCTCGTCGTCGGGCAGGGACCGCCTGACGCCCGCGGCTCGCAGCGGAAGGCGGTCGAGCAGGGAGTAGAGGGGCAGCAGGACGAAGTCGTGGAGGAAGATGGCGCCGACGAACCAGACGAGGAACCCGATCGGCGCGCCCACCGAGCCGTCCACCACGCGCAGGGCCACGTAGCCGGCCACCGCGAACGTGGCGATCGAGCCCACGAGGTGCAGTGGCCCGGCCCCGTACTCGTAGCGGAACCGCTTCACCGGGTCAGGCCTCGGTAGGCGCCGAGAAGGCCATGTTCCCCACCCACTTGATGTTGCGCACGCCCGGCAGCGCCGGGACGATGATCCGGGCCGGGAAGCCGTGGTCGAGTGAGAGGTCGGCTCCGTTCACGCGCAGCGCGAGCAGTGCCCGTGGGTTGGCCACCTTGTTGGGAGACAGCGTGGTCGAGGTGAATCCGCCCGTCTTCTGGAAGGACTCGACGAGCACCTGCGCCGGCCCCTCGATCCCGGCCATGCGAGCGAGGTCGCGGATGGGCACGCCGGTCCAGCTCTGCACGGTGGTCCATCCCTCGACGCAGGCGATGGGGAGCCGGTGGGTGGCCTGCGGCATGGC
>JACCZP010000252.1 GCA_013695885.1 Thermoleophilaceae bacterium
CGAGTCGGGCACGAGGTTCGTCTACGCGCTCGAGTTCCGCCCACCGGGCGGGCTCCTCGGCGGCTTCGCCTCGCGCGCGGTGCTCAGCACGTCGGTCCCCCAGCGCGAGCTCGAGGGGTCGCTCGAGCGGCTGAAGGCGCTGCTGCAGAGCTGAGCTCGGCTCGGCGGAGCACGGCCCGCGCTAGAGCTTCGCCATCGCGTCCACGAGCTCGCGCACCGAGTCCGCGGAGTGCGACAGCCCGGAGCGCTCCTCGTCGGTCAGCTCGATCTGGAGGATCTCCTCGATGCCGTCGTGGCCGAGCCGCACCGGCACGCCCACGAACAGTCCGTCGATGTCGTACTCGCCCTGGCAGAGCGCGGCGCACGGGAGGATGCGCTTCTGGTCGAGCACGATCGAGTCGACCATCTCCGCCACCGCGGCCGAGGGCGCGTAGAACGCCGACCCGGTCTGCAGGAGCTTCCCGACCTCGGCGCCGCCGTCGCGGGTGCGCTGGACGATCTCCTCGATCCGCTCGTCCTCGAGCAGCTGGCGGATCGGCACACCGGCCACGCTCGTGTAGGAGACGACGGGGACCATCGTGTCGCCGTGGCCGCCGAGCACGAAGCCGGTCACGTCGCGCGCGGATACGCCGAGCTCCCAGGCGATGAACGTGCGAAAGCGGGCGGAGTCGAGGATCCCGGCCATGCCGATCACGCGCTGGCGGGGGAAGCCGAGCGCGTCGTAGGCGGCGTGGCACATCGCGTCGAGCGGGTTGGTGACGACGATCACCGTCGCGTCGGGGGCTTTCTCGGCGATCTGGCCCGCGACGTCGCCGACGATCGACTTGTTGACCTCGAGCAGGTCGTCGCGGCTCATGCCCGGCTTGCGCGGCGAGCCGGACGTGATGATCACGATGTCCGAGCCCGATGCCTCCTCGTAGTCGCCCGCCCCCGTGTGGTTCGGCTCGTAGCCGACGATGGGTCCCGACTGGTTCATGTCGAGGACCTTGCCCTGGGGCAGCCCCTCGACGATGTCCACGAGGACGACGTCGGCGTAGTCGCGCTCGGCCAGCCGCTGAGCGCACGTGGCGCCCACCTGCCCGGCTCCGACAACGGTGATCTTCTGTCGCACCTTCCCGCCTTTCGGTTCTGGTGAGGCTGCGCCCGGCTCGGCGAGCCGGCTAGCTCGCCCCGTTACGCATCTTCTCGATGATCGCGTCGGCCACCTCGGAGGTGCCCACCGCGCTCGGGTCGTCGCGCGAGGACTTCATGTCGTAGGTCACCGACTCGCCCTCGCTGATCACCTCGGCGATCGCGTTCTCGAGACCGTTGGCCGCTTCGGTCTCCTCGATGTGGTGGAGCAGCATCACCCCGGACAGCATCAGCGCCATCGGGTTGACCTTGTTCTGTCCCTTGTACTTCGGCGCCGACCCGTGGACCGCCTCGAACACCGCGTAGTCGTCGCCGACGTTCGCGCCCGGAGCCAGCCCGAGGCCGCCGATCAGCCCCGCCCCCAGGTCGGAGACGATGTCCCCGTAGAGGTTCGGGAGGACGATCACGTCGTACTCCTCGGGCCGGGAGACGAGCTGGTTGCAGAGGTTGTCGATGATCCGCTCCTCGAACTCGATGCCCGAGTCGCCGAACTCCTCGTCGGCGATGCGCTGACCGGTCTCGAGGAACAGGCCGTCCGAGAACTTCATGATGTTCGCCTTGTGCGCGAGGGTGATCTTCTTGCGCCCGTAGGACTGGGCGTACTCGAAGGCCTCGCGCACGATGCGCTCGGTGCCGAACACGGAGATGGCCTTGATGGTCACCCCGATGTCCTCGCGCAACCGGGTCCCCTCGGTGTCGGCGATGAACTCCCGCAGCCGCGCGGTGTCCTCGGCGCCCTTCTCGTACTCGACGCCGGCGTAGAGGTCCTCGTGGTTCTCGCGGACGATCACGATGTCGGTCTCGGGGAAGCGGGTCCGCACGCCCTCGTAGGCCCTGCACGGGCGCAGGCACGCGTAGAGGTCGAGCTCCTTGCGGAGCTGGACGTTGATCGAGCGAAAGCCCGAGCCCACCGGCGTGGTGATCGGCGCCTTCATCGCCAGGCCCCGCTCCTTGATCGACTCGAGCACCCGGTCGGGGAGGGGGTTGCCCTCCTCCTCGTATACGTCGGTCCCGGCGGTCTGCCAGTCCCACTCGAACTCGACCCCCGTGGCGTCGAGCACCCGGGACGTGGCCTCCGATATCTCGGGCCCGGTCCCGTCGCCCGAGATGAACGTGACGCGGTAGGCCACTGTGCTCCCTTCGTCTCTTCCCTTGCCTGTCGGCGGCGGCACTCTAGTGGTAGCGCGGGCGGGCGGGCGGGCGCCTCGACCACCCGGTCGGACCGGGACGGCCGCGGACCCGAGTCGGCCTCATCCGCTGTGCGACCATGGATGTGGTGCCCTCCACCCGCTCGATCAAGCTCGTGAGCCTGTTCGGCATCCGCATCGGCGTCCACCCGAGCTGGTTCGTCGTGCTCTTCCTGATCATCTGGCTCCTGTCGGGCACCTACCGCGGCGTGTTCGCGGGCGGGGAGACCGTCGCGTTCGCCGTGGCCGTCGCCACCGCCTTCTCCTTCTTCGCATCGGTGATCCTCCACGAGCTGGGCCACGCTCTGGTCGCGATGCGCAACGGCGTCGGCATCGCGGGCATCGACCTCTGGCTCTTCGGAGGCATCGCGCGCATGAGGCGGGAGTCGCCCTCCGCGGGCGTCGACCTGCGCGTGGCGCTGGCGGGTCCGCTCGTGACCCTCGCCATCGCCGTGACGTGCGGGGTCACCGCGTGGCTCGTCGGCGGTGGTCGCGGACTCGCGTCGGCCCTACCCCCTCCACGTCCCGGAGTCGGCCCGGTCGAGGCCGTGCTCGCCTACGTCGCGCTCATCAACGTCCTGCTCTTCGTGCTCAACATGATCCCCGGATTCCCGCTCGACGGCGGACGGGTGGTGCGCGCGCTGGCGTGGGCGCGAACCGGCGACCGCACCTCGGCCACCCGCTTCGCCTCCCGGCTCGGTCGGGGCTTCGGGCTCGGGTTCGTGGGCATCGGGCTCGCCGTCCTGATCGGCACCAGCGCCTTCGTATTCGGGCTATGGGTGCTCCTGATCGGCATGTTCCTGACCGCCGCCGCCCGGGCCACGGAGGCGCAGAGCCGCTTCACCTCCCGACTCCAGGGCCTGCGCGTGGGCGACGTGATGGACGCCGAGCCGGTGGCGGTGCCCGCGGGCACGAGCCTCGACCGCCTGCTCGACGAGTTCTTCCTGCGCTACCGCTTCGCGTGGTTTCCGGTGGTGGACGCGGGCGGGCGGTTCCTCGGCCTCGTGCGGCGGGAGAAGGTGGAGGAGGTGCCCGAGGACGCCCGCTCGGAGTCGGATGTCCAGGAGCTCATCTCGGCGGAGGAAGCGTCGGGCGTGAAGGTCGACGAGCCGCTCGAGACCCTGCTCGGCTCCGAGGAGATGCGCCGCCTCGGCGCCGTGGTGGCGGTCGACGCCGAGGGCGTGCTGCGCGGAGTGGTGACCCTCAACGCGCTGCGCCAGGCGCTCCGGAGCGGGCAGGACCAGGACGCGGTGACGCCCGGGTAGGAGAGGCTAATGGTAGGTTACTACCATGCGAACCACCATTGATGGTGCCGGTCGTCTTGTCGTGCCCAAGGCGCTCCGCGATGCGCTCGGGTTCGAGCCCGGCCGAGAGCTCGAACTCCAAGCCGTCGACGGCACGCTCGAGGTAACGGTCCCACCCGTCGAGATGTGGGTCGAACGCCGTGGGGACGACATCGTTCTCGCGACGGCGGAGCCCATGCCGCTGCTGACCACGGAACAGGTGAGGGAGACGCTCGAGCGAGTCCGGCGGTGACGCCCGACTCGAGCGTGATCGTCGCGGCGTCCGGGGCCTGGCACGGCCGCCACGTGGACGCGGTGGAGGCCGTCCGCGGACTCGTGGATGTCGTCGCACACGCCGAGCTCGAGGCCTTCTCCGTGCTCACCAGGCTCCCGGGGCGGTTTCGTGCCCCCGCTTCCGCGGTCGCGCAATACCTCGCCGAGCGATTCCCCGGTACCCGGATGTCGCTCGACGAGGCGGAGCGCGCGACACTCGTGAGAAGACTCGCCTCCGAAGGGATCGCCGGTGGCGCGGTCTACGACGGGCTGATCGCCGCTACCGCGAGCGCCCACGGGCATGAGCTGCTGACGCTCGACGCGCGGGCCGCGCGCCTGTATGAGCGTCTCGGCGCGAGACCCATCTCCCTGTAGGAGGCCACCAGGCCTGACCCCACCGGCCCTCCCGTCCGTACCACCCGCGGCGGGCGAATGTCCGCCGGCCACCCCATACACTCGACCGCCCCGGGGGCGCCTCGCCCCGGCCTCTGCAAATGCCCTCACACGACGTCCTCGTAATCGGAGCCGGCCTCGCCGGGATGCGCGCCGCCCTGGCCGCCGCCGACCAGGGCGCCTCGGTCGGCATCATCTCGAAGGTGCATCCCGTGCGCTCGCACTCGAACGCGGCGCAGGGCGGGATCAACGCCGCCCTCGGAGCCGAGGACTCCTGGGAGTCCCACGCCTTCGACACCATCAAGGGCTCGGACTACCTCGGCGACCAGGACGCCATCGAGATCATGTGCCGGGAGGCCCCGCAGGCGATCCTCGACCTCGAGCACCTGGGCGTCACCTTCCACCGCAACGAGGAGGGCAAGCTCGGCACCCGCGCGTTCGGCGGCGCGTCGGCCGCGCGCACCTACTACGTGGCCGACATCACCGGTCAGGCCATCCTCCACGTGCTCTACGAGCAGCTCATGAAGTACGACCAGGTAACCCGCTACGAGGAGTGGTTCACCACCGCTCTCGTGCGCGACGACTCGGGCCGGATCGCGGGAGCCGTCACGCGCAACATGCGCGACGGCGCGATGGAGCTCTTCACCGCCAAGTCCGTGATCCTCGCCACCGGCGGCAACGGCCAGCTCTACAACCCCACCACCAATGCGCTCGTGTGCACCGGAGACGGGATCGCCATGGCCTACCGCATCGGCTGCCCGCTCATGGACATGGAGATGGTCCAGTACCACCCGACCACCCTGGCCGGGCTGGGCCTGCTCATCACCGAGGGCGCCCGCGGCGAGGGCGCGCACCTCTACAACGCCGAGGGCGAGCGCTTCATGGAGAAGTACGCCCCCAACAAGATG
>JACCZP010000262.1 GCA_013695885.1 Thermoleophilaceae bacterium
CGGCGGCACGTCAACTCCACGGCCTCGAACGTAGCGGCGTCTCGCGAGGGCGTCTCGTCTCGATGCCGTAACGCACGTCACCACAACGTCCGCTTCCGGACGCCGATCTCCCGCCGGCAAGATCGAGATCACAGTAGGCACCGATATAGGTGGTCAGATTGCCTCTCTCGATCTCCGGTCGAGCGCTTGCCCGGGGCAGAAGCAGCAGAGCTGTAACGGACCCCGGGCCGCGGCGCCGCTCAGTCCCGCAGCCGCCGCTCCCCATCCTCGATCGCCACGTCGTTGATCGAGGCGTCGCGGCGACTCATGTACCCGAGCTCGTCGAACTCCCACTGCTCGTTGCCGTAGGAGCGCCACCACTGGCCCTCGGAATCGCGGGACTCGTACTCGAAGCGCACCGAGATGCGGTTACCCACGAAGCTCCACAGCTCCTTCCTCAGCCGGTAGTCGATCTCCCGCGCCCACTTGCGCTCGAGGAAGGCCACGATCGCATCGCGCCCCTCGAAGAACTCGTCGCGGTTGCGCCACGCCGAATCGGGGGAGTAGGCGCCGGCAACCTTCTCCGGGTCGCAGGTGTTCCACGCGTCCTCGGCCGCCTTGACCTTCTGGCGGGCGGTCTCCTCGGTGAACGGCGGAACGGGCGGTCGGGGGTCCACGTCCGACACCTTTACACGACTGGCCTTCCTTGCCTCGAGTGCCGCCGCGCCGCCAGCGTCGCCACCCCCGCGAACACCAACTCGATCCCGGTCACGAGGATGCGCGCCGCGATGGCGACGGCCACCGCCACCTCGGTGGGCACGGCGGCCGCCAGCGCGGCGGCCAGGCCGGCCTCCCGCGCGCCGAGCCCGGCGGGAGAGAAGAAGGCCACCACCGCCACGCCGAAGCCAACCGCCCACGCGGCCAGCAGACCGGGCACCCCGGCCGGGTCGACCGGATGGAGAGCCTGGGTGAACGACCCGATCGCCACCCCGGCCACCAGGAAGGACACTGCGTAGAAGGCGCCGATGGCCACCACACGTGAGAAGGGCAGCGACAGCGGCAGCGGCTCGCGGCCGAGACGGGCGAACGCCCAGTCCGCGACCCGGTGGAAGATCGCCGGGTGCAGGCCGACCACCGCCGCCACCGGCATGAGGACGACGAGGAACCGCAGGGGCTGGCCCCGGAGGGCCTCGAGCTCGACCACGAAGTAGGCGCCCACCGCCATGGCCGCGGCCACCTGGAGCGAGAGCTCGTAGACGATGCTCGCCAGCACCACGCGCTGCGGCACGCCCTGGCGGCCGGTGAGCGTCACGCGGGTGACCACGAGCAGCGCGTTGGTGGGCACGTAGCGGGCGAGGATGGACTTGGCCCAGATGGCCTGCGTCACCACGGGGGGCAGGCGGTGACCCATAGCCGCGAGGATGCGCCGCCAGCCCTCGGCGTGCATGGCAAGCATGGCCAGGAAGGCGACGACCGAGACGGCCAGCCAGCCGGGCCGGAAGCGCCAGGCGAAGTTGGGCAGGTTGCGCCACTGGCTGCCCACGGCGAGAGCGACGAACGTGGCCACGAGCAAGATGAGGCCCACCCGGAGCGCCCAACGGACGCGTGGATGCGCCAGGCGGCCGGCCCTGAGCCGCCGGCCCATCGCGGCCACACGCTCCGGGAGGGACGGCTGGGCGGCCGAGCCCTCGGTCGACGCCGCCGGGTCGGCGCGGCGCTCGCCCACGACCACCACGTCGAAGCGACCCTCCGCGGGCTCGGGGAGTCGCCGCTCGCCGCCATCGTCCACCGCGGGGAAGCTAGTCCTCGCCTGGGTCGGAGCACCATCGCGCCGGTCCTCGCGACCGTGCGGTCCCACCACGCTTCGAGCACGTAGCTTTCTCGACCGACCGCCATCAAGGAGCTGACCCACCGATGAGCCTGCCCCCGCCCACGCCCGACTCCACCGTCATCGTGACCGGCGCCTCCTCCGGAATCGGGGCGGAGCTGGCGCGGGAGCTGGCCCGCCGCGGATACGGCCTGACGCTGGTGGCGCGCCGCCGGGAGCGCCTGACCGAGCTCGCCGACGAGTGCCAGCGCCGTC
>JACCZP010000359.1 GCA_013695885.1 Thermoleophilaceae bacterium
ACGCCGCCGTTCCCGATGGGGCTCGAGTCAAGGCCTCCACTCGGGGTCGCAACGTGGCCGTCCCCTCGACAATCCCGATCACCGACGACTTCCTCTGGTTCCTCGGGCTGTTCGTGGCCGAGGGCTGCCTCCACGAGAGCGCTGGCAACGCGCTGATGACGCTCAGCGGCGAGGAGTCGCTCCTGCGCCGGGCGGCCGACATCGTCGAGCGGACGCTCGGCCTCCACGTCGTCTGGTCCGAGGCGAGCGCCGATCGCTCCGCGGCGATCACCGTTCACTCGAAGCTCCTGCTCCGGCTCATGGGCCACCTCGGCTTCGACGAGAACCGCAAGCGGATCCCGGGCTGGATCCTCGGGCTCCCCCTTGGGCGGCTCAAGTGGTTCCTCGAGGGATACCGCGAGGGTGACGGCGTCCACTCCGGCGCCAAGCTCGCCGCGGGGGTACGGCACGAGTTCTCCACCGTCTACGACGAGCTGAAGGACGACCTCGTCGTCGCCCTTGGCCGATTCGGGCTCGTGCCGTCCGTCGGCCTCTACCACTCACGCCTGCGGGCCAGGACCGGAGAGCGCCGCTATCCGTTCTGGCGCCTCACGCTGTCGAACGTCAGCCCGTGGAGCCCGCTCGAGTGGGACCGCGGCGTCGAGCAGGAGCTGAACGCTCGCCGCACGGGCGACCTGGTGTGGGCGGTGGTAGCCGGCATCGAGGAGGTCGAGCCCACCAGCCTGGTCTACGACTTCTCGGTGCCCGGTCTCGAGAACTTCTGGGCGGGCACCGGGGTGATGGCGAAGAACACCTTTGGCCCCCGGATGAGGCCGAACGACGGCCGCGCCATCCCCGCCTTTCTCCAGCAGGCCCTCTCGGACAAGCCGCTCACGGTGTTCGGCGACGGCTCCCAGACCCGCTCCTTCTGCTTCGTGGACGACCTCATCCGCGGGCTGGTGGCGCTGGCGGAGTCCGGTGTGCGCGAGCCCGTGAACGTGGGCAACCCCGAGGAGATGAGCCTCCTCGACATGGCGAAGCTCGTCATCGAGCTCACCGAGTCGCGCTCGGAGGTCGTCTTCGAGGCCCTGCCGGTGGACGACCCGAAGATCCGCCAGCCCGACATCACCCGCGCCCGCAACCTCCTCGGCTGGGAGCCGGAGATCGGCATCTCCGAGGGCCTCCGCCGCACGATCGCGTTCGCCGTCGACGAGCTCAAGCGCCCCGCCTGATGGCCTCCTCCTCCGAAGCGAAGAACCTCGAGGCCATCTCCAAGGCCATTGACCAGCACAACGCGACCTGCGAGTACCCCGCGGTCGCGGTGGCCCTGAACCCGTTCGAGGTCGAGAGTCTCGGCTGGGACTCGATCCGCGGCCTCCCGATCCGCGACGACCCGGCCGTCGGCACGGGCTCCTTCCGCGTCGTGTGTGCCCGTGACGAGCTCGAGCCCGAGGAGGAGATCGTGGAGGCGGTGGCCGAGGACCCGGTGCCGGCCGAGCTCGTGCCCGTGGGCCCGGCGCCGGCCGAGCCCGGCCGCGCGGACCCCTTGCGCTCGTGAACCGGGACCGGGGCCGATGAAGGTCCGCGCCGCGGTGCTCGAGGAGTTCGGCGCACCGCTCGCCGTGCAGGAGCTCGACCTGGCCGAGCCCGCTCCCGGCGAGGTGCTCGTGCGCCTCGAGGCCACCGGCGTCTGCCACACCGACACCTACACGGCCTCGGGTGCGGACCCGTCGGGCTACGCGCCCACCGTGCTCGGGCACGAGGGGGCCGGAGTGGTGGAGCGTGTGGGGGAGGGAGTGCGCTCGCTCGCGGTCGGCGACCACGTGGTCACGCTCTTCTCGCCCCAGTGCCGGGAGTGCATCCACTGCATGAGCCCGCGCACCAACCTCTGCCTCGCGATCCGCGCCGAGCAGAACCGCGGCCATCTCCCCGACGGCACCACCCGTCTCTCCCGCGACGGCGAGCCCGTCCGCCACTTCATGGGTTGCTCGGCGTTCGCCGAGTACACGGTGATGCCGGAGATCGCCCTGGCGAAGGTCTCGCCGGAGGCGCCGCTCGACCGCGCGTGCATATTCGCCTGCGGCCTGTCCACCGGGCTCGGGGCGGCGATGTACACCGCGAACGTCGAGCCGGGATCCACCTGCGTGGTGTTCGGCGCCGGCCTCGTCGGCCTCGGCGCCGTGGCCGGGTGCCGCGTGCAGGGCGCCGAGCGGATCGTCTGTGTCGACCTCTCCGAGGACCGCCTCGAGCTGGCCCGCGGCCAGGGAGCGACCGAGGTCATGGTCGGTGGGCCCGACACCGTGGAGCGCATCCTCGAGATGACCGACGGCTTCGGGGCCGACTTCACCTTCGAGGCCACCGGTCTGGTCGCGGTCATGCGTCAGGCCGTCGAGGCGGCACGCATGGGGTGGGGGCTGTGCACGGTGGCCGGCGTGGCCGGGCAGGGAGAGACACTCGACATCGTCCCCCGCCTGCTCATCACCGGCTGGCGGGTGTGCGGGTCGTCGTTCGGCGGGGTGAAGGGCCGCGACCAGGTGCCGAAGCTCGTGGAGCGCTACATGGCGGGCGACATCGACGTCGACCCGCTGATCTCCCACCATCTCTCGCTCGACGACGTGAACCACGGGTTCGAGCTGCTCGAGGCCCAGGACGGCATCCGCAGCATTCTGCATCCGACGGGATGACCCGCCCCACGACCCCGAAGAGGAGGCGCCGGTGATCATCGAGCGCGCGGAGCATCCCGACTGGCTCTCGAACGCCTACCTGGTGGCCGAGGGCCCCGGGGGCAGCGGAGTGCTGGTGGACGGCAACGGAGTTCTCGAGCCGCTGCTCGAGCGGATCGAGGCCG
>JACCZP010000292.1 GCA_013695885.1 Thermoleophilaceae bacterium
CCCGTCGCCGTCCTCGAGGAAGGGCACCCCCCGGAAGATCAGCTCGGGCGGGGCCACCGACCGGCCGTCCTGCTCGGAGACCGTGGCCACCACGATGAAGATGCCGTCTGCGGAGAGCATGCGCCGGTCGCGCAGGGCCACGTCCTCGACGTTGCCCACGTCCACCCCGTCCACGAACACGAGGCCCGCGCGCTCGCGCGTCCCGAAGCGGGCGCCGCGCTCGTCGACCTCGAGCGGCAGGCCGTTCTCGCCGCGGAAGATGTGCTCGGGCGGCACCCCCACCGACTCGGCCAGCCGCGCGTGCAGCTGAAGCCGGCGGTAGTCGCCGTGGAAGGGCATCACGTAGCGGGGACTCGTGAGGTTGATCATCAGCTTGAGCTCCTCGGCGTAGCCGTGCCCCGAGGCGTGGATGGGCGCATCGCGAGCGGTGATCACCTCTGCGCCGAGCTGGTAGATGCGGTCGACGGTCTCGTTCACCGCGCGCTCGTTGCCGGGGATCGGCGTGGCCGAGAAGATGACCGTGTCGCCCTCGTGGAGGTCGACCTGAGGGTGGTCGGAGTGCGCCATGCGTCGTAGGGCCGAGAGGGGCTCCCCCTGCGACCCGGTGGAGACGATCACGAGCTTGTGGTCGGGGAACTGAGCGATCTCCTTGACGCCCACGAGGAGGCCCTCGGGTACCTCGATGTGCCCGAGGCGGCGGGCGATGTTCACGTACTTGCGCATCGAGCGGCCGACCAGCGCCACCTTCCGGCCGTTGGCGGCGGCCGCGTCCACCACCTGCTGCACCCGGTGCACGTTCGAGGCGAAGGAGGTCACCACGATCCGTCCCTCGCAGCGGCCGAACACCCGCTCGAGCTCGGGCCCCACGCTCGACTCCGAGAGCGCGATGCCCGGACGGTCCACGTTGGTCGAGTCCCCGCACAGCAGGAGCACGCCGTCACGGCCGAGCTCGGCGAGGCGGGCCATGTCGGCCGGCACGCCGTCGACCGGGGTCTGGTCGAACTTGTAGTCGCCGGTGAGCAGGGTCGTGCCGAGGTCGCAGGTGAGCGCGACCGCGAAGGCGTCGGGGATCGAGTGGGACATCTTCACCATCTCCACGACGAACGGCCCCGCGTCCACCTCCTCCCCAGCCTCCATGGCCTGGAGCGGCGCCTTCTTCAGGTTGTGCTCCTCGAGCTTCGAGCGCACCATCTCGACGGTCAGCGGGCCGCCGTAGATCGCCGGGACCGTCGTCTCGCCGATCTCGCGCAGCACGTAGGGCAGAGCGCCCACGTGATCCTCGTGGGCATGGGTGAGGACGATGGCCTCGATGTCGTCGGCCCGCTCGCGCAGGTAGGTGAAGTCCGGCAGCACGAGGTCGATGCCGAGCTGGTCGGGCGTCGGGAACATGAGCCCGGTGTCCACGACCACGATGCGCCCCTCGTACTCGACCACCGTCATGTTCTTCCCGATCTCGCCGAGCCCGCCGAGCGGCAGGACTCGCAGCGTGCCGCTCAAACCGCCGCGAGCACGCCGTGGCGCTCGAGCGCGGAGCGAATCTCCGCCGCCTCCTCTTCCGAGGCCTCGACGAGCGGCAGCCGCAGGCCGCCGACGTCGTGGCCGAGCATGGCCATCGCGCACTTGACCGGTATGGGGTTCGTGGTGAGCGCCATGGCGCGGACCACGTCGGCGATCTGCTCCTCGAGCTCGTGCCGGCGCTCGGGCTCGTCGATCATGCGCCTCATCTCCGGGCCGACCAGGTGCGAGGCCACGAGGATCCCGCCGGGGCCGCCGAGGTCGAGCACTCGGGCCAGCATGTCATCGTTGCCCGCGAGGAGGTCGAGGCCCTCAATGGGCTCGAGGTCGTGGTCGCGGGCCTGCTTGACCGCCGAGACGTTCTCGATCTCCGCGAGCTCGCGCATCAGATCGTTGGGGATGTCGACCACGCAGCGGGAGGGGATGTTGTAGACGATGACCGGACGGTCGGTCGCTCCGGCCACGGCGCGGAAGTGCTCGACGATCCCGCGCGGGTTCGGCTTGTTGTAATAGGGGGTGACCACGAGGACGGCGTCGACGCCCGCGGCGCTCGCGCGCTCGGTGAGCTCCACGGAATGGCGGGTGTCGTTGGAGCCGGTGGTGGCCACGATCGGCGCTCCGCCGGCCTCGGCCACGGCGATCTCGAACAGGCGGAGCTTCTCCTCGTCGTCGAGCGTGGACCCCTCACCCGTGCTCCCACCGAGGACCAGGCCGTCGGAGCCGTTGTCGAGCAGACGCCTCACCAGACGCGCGGTGGCGTCCTCGTCGAGGAGCCCCTCGGCGTCGAAGGGCGTGACCATTGCGGTGAGGATGCCTCCGAGAGCCATGCGACCGCGATTATCACAGCGACCGTTCTCGATGTCCGCGGGGCGTCCTCCATAATCCCCCACCGCCCGATGCCCGAGCGCCCCGACTACAGCCACCGCACCGTCGTCCAGAAGCTCGGAGTGCGGTCGGACACCCGCCTCGAGGTCGCCGGGAACGTCGGTCCCACGCTTCGCCGCGAGGTCAAGGAGGCGCTCGGCCGGGGATTCGTCCGCTCCGGTCACCTCGACGGGGCGATCGTGGTCGTGGAGTCGCTCGAGGAGGCGAGGAAAGCCCTCGACCGGATCCGCCCACGCCTCGACGACCGTGGCTACGTCTGGATCGTCACGCGCAAGCGGGGGAGCGACGGCTATCTCGACCAGATGACCCTCGTGCCGCTTGCCCGACGCCTTGCCCTGATCGACAACAAGACCTGCTCGATCGACTCCGAGCGCTCCGGGATCCGCTTCGTGGTCCCACGGGCCCTCCGACGGACGCGGCGCTCAGCGGCCTGAGCGCCCTCCGCCCTCTCCGAGCCGCCCAGATCGCGGCCCTCGTCGCCCTCGCCCTGGCGGGGTGCGGCGTCGGCGGCGCGCCCCCCGCGCCTCAGGGGCCACCGGCGGAGCGGCACGGACAGGAGGCCCTCACGCGTCTGCTCGTCGTCGAGGAGCTGCGCGCCCATCTCCTGGCCGCCTCGGACCTGTACGGGATGCGGCGAGTCGGCGAGGCCCGCACCCACCTCGCCGCGGCGCGGGAGGACTACACGCCCCTCGCGGGGACGGTCGACGAGGAGGACCCCCGACTCGACCGGGAGATCGACCGCGCCTTCGCGCTGATCGACTCGAGGTTGGCGCAATCCTCCTCACCCGAGAGCGTGCGCGAGGCGACCACCGCCCTGAGCAGCCAGCTGATGGACGGAGCGCTCGAGGAGCTTGTGCGCAGGCG
>JACCZP010000298.1 GCA_013695885.1 Thermoleophilaceae bacterium
CAGGGCATCGGCACGAAGATCGAGCCATGACCGTCCGGGGGGACACCCCCCGGATTCCCCCCGCCCGGGTCCGGGCGGATATCACGCGGCCGAGAGGCGCCGGCCCATGACCCTCGCCGACCTCGAAGTCCTCGAGCGGGACTTCCTCATGCCGACCTACGCCCGTTTCCCGGTGGAGTTGGTGCGCGGGGAGGGCTGCCGCCTGTGGGACGCCGACGGCCACGAGTACCTCGACCTCTTCGCTGGAGTGGCGACGGCGCAGATCGGCCACTGCCACCCCGCGCTCGTCGAGGCCGTGCGCGACCAGGCCGGGCGCCTGATGCACGTCTCGAACCTCTACTACACCGAGCCGTCGATGCGGCTGGCCGAGCGCCTGTCGCGGGGCTCGCTCGGAGGCAAGGTGTTCTTCGCGAACTCCGGCGCCGAGGCCAACGAGTGCGCGATCAAGCTCGCCCGCCGTCACAAGCCTCGTGGTGAGGTCGTCGTGCTCGACGGCGCCTTCCACGGGCGCACGATGGGCGCGCTCTCCGCCACGCCCCAGGAGACCAAGCAGGAGCCCTTCGCGCCGCTCGTCCCCGGTTTCCGAGCCGTCCCCCGCGACGACCCCGGCGCCCTCGCGAGCGCGGTGGGCGACCGGACGGCGGCGGTGATGATCGAGCCCGTGCAGGGCGAGGGAGGCGTCAACCCGATCTCGATGGACGTGCTGCGCGCCGCCCGCGAGGCGTGCGACCGCCACGGGGCGCTGCTGGTCTTCGACGAGGTGCAGACCGGCATGGGCCGAACCGGCACGCTCTGGGCCTGGCAGGGGCTCGACGTGCGGCCCGACGTGATGACGACGGCCAAGGGCCTCGGTGGCGGACTGCCCATCGGAGCGTGCGTGACGGCGCCGGAGTACGCCGACGTGCTTCGCCCCGGCGACCACGGCTCGACGTTCGGCGGGGGACCGCTGGTCGCGCGCGGCGCGCTGGCCGTGCTCGACGTGGTGGAGGCCCCGGCCGTCCTCGCGTCCGTGCTGGAGCGGGGGGCGCAGCTGGCGGCCGGCCTGCACGACCTCGGGCTCGAGGGGGTGCGCGGGCGCGGGCTCATGCTCGCATTCGAGCATCCCGACGCGCCGGCGCTGGTGCGCCGGGCGCTGCTCGAGCATCGCCTCGTGGTGAACGCCACCGGACCGACCACCGTACGGCTCGTGCCTGCGCTCACCCTGACTGCCGCGGAGGCCGACGAGGGCCTCGCGCGCCTCCGCGCGGCGCTCGCCGCCCAGCACCGCCCTGCAGCGACCATCTGAGGTCGCGCCCGCCGCGGGCGAGCTCAGGCGTCAGCGCGCGCACTGCGGGTAGAGGCGGGCGTAGGCTGCCCGGGGCTGATGTCCGACCGAACGCGCCACGTCGAGCTGCCGGGCCACCACACCACCGCGCCGCTTCTGATCGGCCGGCGGATCGCGGTGGCGACCGGGCTGATCGTGTTCGTCGCGCTGCTCACCTGGCTCGGCGGCGGGTACGAGGATCCGCGCGACGGTCGCGTCAGCCTGCCCGACGCCTTCTACTACGCCAGCGTGAGCGTCACGACCACCGGCTACGGCGACATCGTGCCCGCCACCGACCGGGCCCGGCTTCTCACCACGCTGCTCGTGACCCCGGCGCGCGTCCTCTTCCTCATACTGCTCATCGGTACGACGCTCGAGGCGCTCGCCGAGAACACGAGGCGGGCGTACCGCGTGAGGCGCTGGAGGGCTCACCTGAAGGATCACACCGTCATATGCGGCTTCGGCACGAAGGGTCGGGCGGCGGCCACGACGCTTCTGCGACGGGGGGCCGATCCCGAGAGCATCGTGGTGATCGACGAGTCCGAGGAGGCGCGCGACCGAGCGACGGGGATGGGGCTCGCCGCGATGCCCGGCGACGCCACGAGCACCGAGGTCCTGCGCTCGGCCGAGGCCGCGTCGGCTCGCTCGATCGTGGTCGCCCCGCACCGCGACGACGCGGCGGTGCTCATGACCCTCACCGCCCGCGAGCTGAATGGCGACGCCATGATCGCCGCGGCGGTCCGCGAGGACGAGAACGCCCACCTGCTGCGCCGCAGCGGTGCGAACTCGGTGATCACCTCCTCGGGCGGCGCGGGTCGCATGCTCGGGCTCGCGATCGAGACGCCGCGCGTGGTGGAGGTGCTCGAGGACCTGCTGTCGGTCGGGGAGGGCCTCGACCTGCTCCAGCGCCCAGTTCGTGACGAGGACCTCGGCCCGATCGAGGAGGTCCACTCCCGTGACCCGGTGCTCGCCGTGGTGCGCGACGGCGAGCTCCTGCGCTTCGACCACGAGCGCGCCGCCACCCTCTGTCGCGGCGACCAGCTCGTCTACCTGCGCAGCTACGGACCGAGGGACGGCGGGGGAGCCCCGCCCTGACCCCTCGAGGGAGGGCGCGTGGCGGCTCGCTCGGGCGAGTGGTCACTTGACCACCGCATAGGTGGTCGGGCTGCCTCCGTCGGGCACCGAGGGCACCTTTGCGGGCCCGGCCACAGTCGGCTACTCTCTCCGCCGTTACGGGAGCCGGGCAGGGCTCGCTCCGCTGCGGGGGGAGAAGATCGTGAGAAGAGCTCGTCTGGTGGCGCTGCTCGTCGTCGTCGCAAGCCTGACCCTTGGGACCGTGGCTGCGCCGGCCTCGGCGAGGCACCGGGACCCGACGATCAGACAGGCGAAGGTCGTGATCAAGCGGGTCTTCCAGAACGAGATCCGCCGCTCTCGCCAGGGGCTCAAGGTGATCGTGGACGCCGCCGCGCCCGACGGCCGAGTCCAGACGGCGGCCCCCATCGTCGGGGCCACCACCGATATTGGGGAACCTTGTGCCCGTGCCCGCTTCGGGAGGCGCAGCGGCCAAGTGCTGTGCTCATTCCAGTACTCCGTCAGTGGTGAGGCGTTGACGATCTACGGGACAATCGCGGTGCGGGTGAACCGTCGAGGCCGCCTCTATCATCGGTACACGCTCGTTGTCCGGGGGACCGAGTCATTCGCGACGCGCGCCAAGGGGTGAGCTAGAGCTCCCGGCTGGCCGGCACCGCGCGCACGGGCGGCGCTCTGCCCGACCGTGCGCGCCCGCCGCGAAGCGCCACGCGGCGACGGGCTTACCCGGCCCACCTCACCTCCCAGACGGTCCCACACCGGTCGCGCTGGGTGACCTCGACCCGGGGGCTGTTAGCGTCCGGCCGCCGATGGCCCCGGAGCCCCGCACCGCCCTTCCCCGCACCGCCACCTACGAGGCCGATCCCGACGAGGTCGGCCGGGTGCTCCTCCTCTATTCCGGCGGCCTCGACACGAGCGTGATGCTCAAGTGGATCCAGGAGGAGTACGAGGCCGAGGTCGTTGCCCTCACGGTGAACCTCGGTCAGCCCGGAGAGGACTTCGACGTGGTGCGCGGCAAGGCCCTCGACCTCGGCGCGGTGGACTGCCAGGTGGTGGACGCGCGCGAGGAGTTCGCCCGCGACTACGTGCTGCCGGCGATCAAGGCGAACGCGCTCTACGGCGGCGGCTATCCCCTCTTCACCGCGCTGGGGCGGCCGCTGATCGCCAAGCTCGCCGTGGAGGCGGCCAGCGCCAGCGGCTGCGACACGATCGCCCACGGCTGCACCGGCAAGGGCAACGACCAGGTGCGTATCGAGTCGACCGTGATGGCGCTCGATCCGGACATGAAGATCATCGCGCCCGTGCGCGGCTGGCAGATGGGCCGCGACGAGGAGATCGCCTATGCGCGGGAGCACGGCATCCCGGTGAAGGGAGGGACCGAGATCACTCCCTACTCGATCGACGACAACATCTGGGGCCGCTCATCCGAGGGCGGACCGATCGAGGATCTGGCCGAGCCTCCCCGCGACGACGTCTTCGAGCTGGTCACCGACCCGCGGCAGGCCCCCGACGAGCCCCAGGACCTGCGCGTCGAGTTCGAGCGCGGCGTGCCCGTGGCGCTCGACGGCGAGCCTCTCGGGCTGGTGGACCTGATCGAGCGCTGCGGGGAGGCCGGCGCTCGCCACGGGGTCGGTGTCGTGGACCACATCGAGGACCGGATAGTCGGCCTCAAGGTGCGCGACCTCTACGAGGTGCCTGCGGCCGCGATCCTCCTGCCCGCCCACGCCGAGTTGGAGAAGCTGGTCGGCACGATCCACCAGAACCGCTTCAAGCGCGGGCTCGACGAGCAGTGGGCATTCCTCGTGTACACGGGGCTCTGGTACGAGCCGCTGCGCGAGGATCTCGACGCCTACATGGACAGCGTGAACGAGCACGTCACCGGCGAGATCACGATCCGGCTCTACAAGGGCCGCGCCTCCGCCGTGGCACGCAGCTCACCCAACGCCCTCTATGACCAGGCGCTCGCCGGCTT
>JACCZP010000383.1 GCA_013695885.1 Thermoleophilaceae bacterium
TCCACGTCGAGGCAGGCGCGCTTGGGGCCGCGGTCGGTGGTGAGGATGGCCCGGGCTAGACCCTCGGCGTCGGGGCCGAGCCGCGCACACGCCTGACGGACCCCCGACACGAGCGCGTCGCGCGGGAGCTCCGAGCCGATCACCCCGGTCGATGCCACGCCCACCTGCTCGGGCGCGATGCGGAGCTCCTCCGCGGCGGCGGCCTGGGCGGCGCGCGCCGTGTCCAGGCCCCGCTCGCCGTCGCCGGTGTTCGAGCCCCCGGAGTTGGCCACCACCGCGCGCAGCCGGTGGAGCGCCGCGGCGCGGGAGACCCGCACCGGCGCGCCCACGCGGGCGTTGGTGGTGAACCGTGCGGCGGACGTGGTCTCGGGGCGGTCGGAGAACAGCACGCCGACATCGAGCGCGTCGCCTGGCTTCAGTCCGGCGGCCACCGCGGCGGAACGGAAGCCCTGAGGCAGCTCGCCGGGCGGCGCCTCGGAGACATGCTCGGGGCGCTCCACCCAGCGGGAGCGGAAGAAGCTCACGGGGCGAGCCCCGCGGTCTCGGGCAGACCCAGCATGAGGTTCAGGTTCTGGACGGCCTGGCCGGCGGCCCCCTTCCACAGGTTGTCGATGGCCGCGAACACGAGTACCCGCCCGGTGGTCGGCTCGACCGTCGCGTGGATGCGGCAGCGGTTGGTGTCGCGCACGTCCCGAACGCCCGGCGGGCCGGCGACCAGCTCGACGAAGGGCTCACCCGCGTAGGTCTCCTCGAACAGGCCGCGCACCTCCGAGGCCGACAGCGGCGCGCGCGGCGTCACGTAGCAGGACGCGAGCAGCCCCTGGTCGATCGGCAGGAGGTGCGCCACGAAGGTGACGGTCACGCCGTCCGGCAGCTCCTGCTCGAGCTCGGCGCTGTGACGGTGGCCCTCGACCTTGTAGGGGCTCACGTTGTCGGCCACCGACACGTAGTGGGTCGCCCTGGTGGCCTCGCGCCCCGCGCCGGATACGCCGGTCTTGATGTCCACCACGACGTCGCGGAGATGCTCGCGCAGCGGCCAGAGGCCGAGCAGCGCGGCGGTCGAATTGCAGCCCGGGCCGGCCACCAGGTCGGCGCCCCGGACCTCGTCGCGGTGGGTCTCCACCAGCCCGTAGACGGCTTGGCTCAACAGCTCGGGCGCCTCGTGGGGCTGGTACCAGCGCTCGTAGCGGTCCCGATCGAGGCGGAAGTCGGCGGAGAGGTCGACCACCTTCAGGCCCCGCTCGCGCAGCGCGCGCACCGTCGGTGCGGCGGCGCCGTGCGGATAGGCAACGAGGGCCGCGTCGGCCCGGTCGGCCACGCGATCGACGTCGAGCTCCTCCATCTCGAGGTCGACCCCGTAGCGGGGGTAGAGCTCCGCGTGGAGGACGCCCGCGTCGGCGCGTGCGGTGAGGGTGGTCAGCTCCAGGTTCGGATGGCGGTCCACGAGCATGGCGCACAGAGCACCCCCGAACCCCGCCGCGCCGACCACCGCAACTCGCGTCGGATCAGGCACGCAGCCTCCCCCCCACGGCCTCGAGACGCTCGGCGATCGCATCGCGCCGGGCGGCAACCTCCTCGTCGGTCAGCGTGCGGTCGGGGGCGCGGAACTCGAGCCGCAGGGCCAGCGACTTCTGCCCCTCAACCACCTGCTCGCCGCGGTAGAGGTCGAAGACGCGAACCGCGCGCAGAAGCTCACCGCCCCCGGCGCGCACCGCCTCCTCGACCTCGCCGGCGCTGCGCTCCTCCTCAACCACGACGGCGATGTCCTGCAGCACCGGCGGGAAGCTGGTGACGTCGGCATAGCCCGCGGGCCCGGGCGCCAGCTCGGTCACCGCGTCGATGTCGAGCTCGAAGGCCGCCACCGCACCGTCGAGCCCCCATTCGCGAACCACCTGCGGGTGGACCTCGCCGATCCATCCGGCCTCGCGCCCCTCGCAGATCACGGCCGCCGCGCGCCCCGGGTGCAGGAACGACCGACCGGGGTCGGGTGCCACCTCGAAGGAGACGCCCGCGACCTCGAGCAGCGCCTCGACCAGCGCACGCGCCGCGAAGAAGTCCGCCGGGCGCTCGGTGCTCCGCCAACCGCCGGCCGCCGCCTCGGTCAGCAGCGCGCCGAGGTGGTGGCGCTCGGCCGCGGGACGCACGCCCCCGGGAGAGCCGGCCGGGGCGTCGAGCACGAGTCCCTCCGCGGGATAGACGCGCGCCGACTCGAACAGCGCCAGGCGGGGGTTCTCGCGCGCGGCGTTGTGGGCGGCCGCATCGAGCAGCCCGGGGAGGAGCAGCGGGCGCATCACGCTCTGGTCCTCGCTCAGCGGGTTGGCCAGGCGCGGGCCGGCGTCCTCGGGCACGCGCAGGTGCCGGAGCGCCGAGGGCGAGACGAACGCCCAGGCCACGATCTCCGCGAGGCCGCGGTCACGCAGGGCATCCTCGAGCCGGCGGCGCAGGCGCTGGGCGGGGCTCAGGCCCCCGATCGCCCGCCGCCTGGCGGGAAGGGTGACGGGCAGGGAGTCGAGGCCGTGGACGCGCGCCACCTCCTCGATCAGGTCGGCCTCACGCTGCACGTCGGCGTCGCGGTGCGGGGGGATCGTGACCGAGAGGACCGCGACGGTGTCAGGCGAGGCATCCGCGCCGCCCTCCGCGGGGCGCCCCGGCGCCACCACAAACCCGAGCCGCGTGAGGATCGCCCGTACCTCCTCGACCGGGATCTCGGCGCCGAGCAGGCCGGCGACCCGCTCCACCCTCAGCGCCACCACGCGTGGCTCAGCGGGACGCGGATAGACGTCGATCGTCCCGGGTGCGAGGCGCGCACCGCATACCTCCACCATCAGGCGGGCGGCCAGTCGCTGGGCGCCGAGCGCCTGCTCGGGGTGGAGCTGCTTCTCGAACCGAGTCGAGGCCTCGGAGCGCACCCCGAGCCGCGAGGAGGTCATCAGGATGTTCGTCCCCACCCACGTGGCCGCCTCCATGAGCACGCGCGTGGTCTTCTCGGAGACCTCGGACACCTGGCCGCCGATGATCCCCGCCACGCT